>JBCDIP010000347.1:0-4500 GCA_038748855.1 Pseudomonadota bacterium | reverse complement strand
GCCATGTTGTTTGGTTCGCCTGTCGCCGGCGCCGGTGTGGGCATCGACAACATCGCGTTCGTCTCCTGGTTCCTGTATGGCGGCGGCTCGGCACTTTATGACCAACTCTGGAAAGAGATGGGCGTAAATGTCAAAGGCTTCATGCTGCAGCCTGTGGGTCCGGAAGCTCTGGGCTGGTTCAAAGAGCCGATTGCCTCCATGGAAGACTTCCGCAAGTACCGCTTCCGGACGCCTCCTGGCATTCCGGGTCAAACCTATAAAGACATTGGCGTAGCTTCTGTGGCCATGGGCGGCGGCGACATTCTGCCGGCTCTGCAAAGCGGTAAGATCGATGCGGCCGAATGGTGCTGCCCGAAGCCTGACAGCGTGTTCGGCTTCCAGAAAGTGCTGAAGCACTACTATCTGCAAGGCCTGCACCAGGTTGTGGTGAACGCCGACCTTTACATCAATGGCGACGTTTACAACGGTCTCACCGACCACCAGAAGAAAGCTCTGGAAGTTGCTGCAAACGCTTCGCTGATGAAAGCGATGGGATACCGCATCTACGAAAACGGTAAGGCTCTGAAAGACCTGACCGAAAACCACGGCGTGCAGCTTCACGACACCCCGGCCGACTACTTCCCGGCCTACATGAACGCCGCTCGCAAGGCGCTTGAAGACAATGCTGCGAAGAACGAGTTCTTCGGCAAAGTTTGGCAGTCTCAGAAGGACTTTGCGGCCATTGCCGTACCGTTCTGGGCCGGCGCACAAGCGTCCAACGCAGCTCTCGGCAAGGCCTTTGCCGATAGCCTGAAGAAGTAATAGACTGATTTGAAGTCAGCAATGATGCGGGGGGCCTTTTGTGGACGGCCCGCCGCACATCGCCAGCGACACCAGCCAGCGGCCCCTTATGGGCAGTGAGGGTTCGATGCTTGGTGCCGAGACATGGCGGGAGGGTGGACTGTGGCTGACGAACCAAAACCTGAAGAACTTGAGATCACTGATGAACTGATCGCGGAACGCAGGGCCGAAGAGCCCGGCGAAACCCCGGCAGACATGACGCCGTGGCAGAGACCGATTACGGCCGCCATCGACGTCATGAACCTCTGGGTGGGCCGTTTCACCTGCTTGCTGTTGGTGCCTGTGATCTTGGTGATGGTTTACGAGGTGGTGGCCAACAAAATGTTCACCGCCCCCACCTTGTGGGTCTATGACATCAGCCGCATGATGGCCGGCGTCATCTTCATGCTGGGCGCGGGCTATGCCCTGCTGCGTGGCGTCCACATCCGGGCAGACTTCCTGTACCGGCTCTGGCCCACCAAAACCCAGGCGACGGTGGATGCCGTCCTCTACCTTCTGTTCTATTTCCCGGCCATGCTCTTCTTCTTCTGGAGCGCCACGGAGTATGCCTACAAGGCGTTCAACCCGCTCAACGGCTTTGAGTTCAGCGGCTGGGAGCGGGCCAGCGATTCCACCTGGGCACCCATCCTGGGCCCGGCCCGGTTAGCTATGCCGTTCGGTGTGTTTTTCCTTTTGCTGCAGGGTATTCCAGAGCTCTTCCGCTGCTTCTACGACATGGGCAAGGAGCGCGAAAAAATCTTTGTGCGGATCCTGCCGATCTACGTGATCGTGCTGGCCATCCTATTCCTGGGCACCTTCTACCCGAAAGTCGTGCCCATCGGCACCTATCTGACGGCCACCGGGGAAGCCTTGGGCATGACCGGCCTCGACAAGCCGACGATCGGCCTGTTCATGGTGGGCGCCATGTTGTTCGCCATCTTCGTGGGCTTCCCGATCTCATTTACCCTGATCTTCCTCTCCTTCGTCTTTGCCGCCTGGGGCATTAGTCCCAAACTGGGCTTCTTCCTGGAAACGCTGAAGTTCAACGAAACCATGCTGGATGACCAGCTGGTGGCGGTTCCGCTCTTCGTCTTCATGGGGATCATGATGGAGAAAGCGGGTCTTATGGAGCGCCTGTTTGCGGCCATTCAGCTGATGATGTCGGGCACGAGGGGCGCGCTGTTTATCGCGGTTCTGTTCGTCTCCACCATCTTTGCGGCAGCGACCGGCATTGTGGGCGCCTCGGTGACCATCCTCGGCATCATGGCGGCGCGCACTATGAATCAGTCCAACTATGATGTGAAAATGGCGGCGGGCACCATCACGGCCGGCGGAACCTTAGGCATCCTCATCCCACCCTCCATCATGCTGGTGGTGATGGGTCCGGTGCTTGAAGTCCCGGTCACCGATCTCTTCGCCGCGGCCATTCTGCCGGGCGCTTTGCTCGCTGGCCTCTACATTGTTTATTCGGTTGGCCGGTGCTGGATCAATCCATCTCTAGGTCCGGTACTGCCGGAAGACCAGCGGCCGGAAACCTCGCCCTACTACATGGTGGAATTCGTCCTGGTGATGAGCGGTCTGGCGGCGCTGTTCTATCTGATGTTCACCTATCCGCTGATCGCGGTGGTCTGGCTGGGTGCCATGATCGGGGCCTATAAGCTCTCCCGCCAGATGAAGCCGGGTGGGTTCTATTTCTCTGATCTGTGGGCAGAGTTTTTCCTCGGCCTCGTTCCGCCCACGATCCTGATTGCCTTTGCCCTGGGCTCGATCCTTCTGGGCTGGGCAACACCGGCAGAGGCGGCAGCATGCGGCGCCTTCGGCTCCATCCTGCTCTCCATGGGTTACTTCAAGTTCTCGCTCAACAGCTTCTACGATGCCTTGATCAAGACCTTGGAAATCACCGTGCTGATCATGTTCCTGGTGGCCGCATCCAACTATTTCGGCGCTGTGTTCTCAACCCTGGGCACGCCGAAGATGCTCACCGAGCTGCTTCTGTCGCTCGACATGTCACCCACTTTGATCCTCATCGCGGTCATGGCGTTGATCTTCCTGCTGGGCTGGCCACTGGAGTGGGTGCCGATCGTTCTCATCATCGTGCCCATCCTGGTGCCCATGCTCACCGAGCTGAATGTGAACCTCACCTGGTTTGCTATTCTGGTGGCTGTGAACCTCCAGACCGCCTGGCTCTCACCGCCCGTGGCGCTCTCGGCCTACTTCCTGAAAGGGGTGGTGCCGGAATGGGACTTGAAAGACATCTATCTGGGCATGATGCAGTTCATGGTGATCCAGGTAATCGGGCTCGCCCTGATCTTCATGTTCCCACAGATCGCCCTCTGGCTGCCGAAATACATCTACGGCGGCTAGGACGCAGAACCAAAAAAGCCCGGCTCAGTTCAGCCGGGCTTTTCCATTATTGGGTGTCTCAATCACATCCATGAAAAATCATCGACGCCGAAGTCAAAATCAGCCTGGCTATCGGAGGCTTGATCGCGGATCTGCTTGAACGCGTCTTCGACTTTGTCCGTTTTCTTCGACAGGGTAGTCCCTCCCCAAATGATATCCCAATTCGGATCGACGGTATCGTCAGTCATGGCTTGGTGCTCCTTCATCCTGCCGTTCTAGGTCGACTACATCCAACCGAAATCGTCGCCACCGAAATCGAAATCAGCGATCTCGAATTTCTTTTCTTCGTTGCGGATGCCTTTGAACGCCTTTTCAATTTCGTCGTTCACTTGGGCTTGAGTCGTGTTGCGACCGGGGTTCATAAGTGCGTCTTCAGTCATTGTTCTGTGCTCCTTCCGATGTTTCGTTTGCGACGAGAGGTCAGGCCACCCCGTCTCAAGTGTTGATGTGACTTTACTCACATCGTGTTGAACCAAGCGTGAGCCGCCAGTTCATGTAGCGTTCAGGGTAATTAACGGGATCGAGCGACGACGCTCAGGCCATCCAGGCGGCGGGTACGGCGCCCGCAAAGCGCTTGCGGCAAAAGGCATATTGCGGCTCAAGCAGACCTCTGAGCGCCCCACGCGCCTCGTCCGGCAGGTCCAGCTTCAGCGGCGTCTCGTTCACGGATTGCGCGCTGTCAGGACGCGTATACGTCACGCCAGCGAACGCGCTGAGCTCTTTGAACGCAGGTCCTGAGAAAAGCTCTTCATAGAACAAAAACAACAGATCTTCAGGTGGAAACACCGCCTCAAGCGCCTCTACCGTTGCGCGATAATCGCTGAACGCCAACATCTCGGAATCCTTGATGCGCTCGGGCCAGGTGTGCCGCACGTCCCGTTCCGCATCATGCCGGTCACGGTAACGCAGGTGAGACCACAACCGGTCCACCGGATCGCGCATAACGAAGAACAGCTTGAGCCGAACATCCTGACTGGAGAAATAGGCTTTCATGTACTCAAAGCCCTCGCGGCCAATGGCCGAATAGGCCGGGGTGATGTCGCAGACAGTTTTCGTTTCTGGAACGCAAAGTCTGGCAAAGTGGTCCAGATAGGCTGCCTCGTCATAGATCATCTTGACCCGGTCGACCGCAGCCTGAAAGCCTGCATGGGCATGCAGGTTATCAAGCACATCACCGTCTTGGCGGAAGTGAAAGGCCAGTCGCTTAAGGGCAAACAGATCTGTCTCTTGCGCCAGCTTTCCAGGAACCTTAGCATTGAAAAACCGCACCTCCTTTAT
>JBCDIP010000346.1:0-4503 GCA_038748855.1 Pseudomonadota bacterium | reverse complement strand
AGGACGCGCCCGATCCGCGGGAAGGGCACAGCCCACCTGAACATTGAACGACCTCTTATTGACCCTCTTTTCCGTCTGAGGGCGCGGATACCGGACACGTGCGAAAGGAGGCGTGCCATGGCGTTCGCAGAACTGCCGGAAAACCCCAACATTGACCATCTTAGAAAGCAGGCCAAGCGGCTGTTAAAATCCGCCCGTGCAGGAGACGGGGCTGCGCTTGCCCGCATTGGCCCTTACTTTGGCGATCCCCGGTCCATTGGATTGCAATCGGCGCAGCTGGTGATTGCGCGTGAGTACGGGTTTTCAAGCTGGACCAAGCTGAAAGCCGCGGTGGAGCGGCCTGGTGCGGTCCGCAGCGACAGTTCAGATCAGCTGGCCAACCGCTTCCTGGATTTGGTTTGTCTGGCGTATCGCCCTGATGTGAACGCAGGTCCCCACCGGTTCGAAGACGCCGGCGTGCTGCTTGATACCCACCCTGAGATCGCTGAAACGAACATCTATACCGCAGCGGCCCTTGGGACCGTTGAGCGGATCGATCAGTGGCTGGCGCGCGATGAGGGGTTGCTGAACCGCAAAGGGGGATATTTCAACTGGGAACCCATCATGTATGCCGCCTACGCGCGGCTGCCGGGCACTTCAAGTCTTGCAGGGGGACTGAGATTGCTGGAATTGGGCGCCGATCCCAATGCGCACTACCTGTGGGGTGGACAGTACAAATTCACCGCACTCACAGGCGTGTTTGGCCAAGGCGAGGGTGGGCCGGTCAATTTTCCTGAGCACCCTGACTGCAAGGCCTTTGCAAGAGCCCTCTTGCAAGCCGGAGCAGATCCCAATGATAGCCAGTCCGCCTACAATCGCTGCTTTGAGAGGGATGACACGTGTCTGGAGCTGTTGCTGGAATTCGGACTTAGTCCGCGCGACCGAAACAATTGGTTGTTGGAGGACGGGGATCGCCTTGTGCCCAATGGCAGCGAGACCATGCACTTTCAGCTGATCCAGGCACTGCACCGTGGGTTTGGTGCCCGTGCCAAGCTGCTCATCGATCATGGGGTCGACGTGAACAAGCCAGATGACACCTATGACACCCTGACCAAGGGCAAGACACCCTACGAGGCGGCGAGGCTGCTGGGGCAGGATGATGTTGCGGATTATCTCTTGGCCCATGGGGCAACCAGATCAGAGTTTTCCAATCTTGAGCTCTTCCAGGCCGCCTGCATGAGCGGGGATCTGGAAAAGGCCCGCGCACTCAGAAGTTCACATCCGTCCTTGGCACAAGACATCAAACCCCTTGAGCGGGACATGCTGAGCGATGCCGTGGTGCAGGGCAACCGGCCTGCACTTGCGACCATGATCGAACTTGGTTTCAGTTTGAGCGCTCCGTCCACCCAAACGCCTCTGCACGATGCGGCCTATCATGGCCATTTGGACATGGCCCGCATGCTTCTGGATGCTGGGGCTGATGCAACGGTACGCGACCCGAACCATGCTGCGCCGCCGATTGGATTTGCGCAACACGCCGGTCAAGACGACATGGTCGCGCTTTTGGATCAAGAGCGCATGGACATCTTCACTGCTGCAGCGCGGGGCAATCTGAAGGAGCTGCGCAGACACCTGGACGCCGACGCTGCAGGCCACCGGATGCGCTTCTCTGAGGTGCGGCCTAACAGCTGTGGACCGATGGAGAACGACTGGATGACGCCATTGGCTTACGCCGTGCTCAACGCCCGCGCTGAAGCCGTGTCGTTCCTTCTGGAGCATGGCGCAGATGTCCATGTGGCGAGCCCGGCGGGAAAATCGATCCTGGACATCGCACAAGAGGCAGGTGTTGAGGCGGTGCTGGCAGCATTGCGCCCGAAATCCGGGGCTGGTCCTTAAATGAGCCCTCCTGTACCATGCCGCTCTTTCAGCCCGTCTGGCGAGTGGTCCTATGCGCGATAAGCTGCACTATCTGTTCCTCAACGTTGGTCACTTTCTTGATCACCTGTTCATGTTGGTGTTTGCAACCGTGGCGGCTCTGGCCCTGGGGCGTGAGTGGGGGATGAGCTATGGCGAACTCATTCCTTATGCCACGCCAGGGTTTATCGCATTTGGCGCCTTTGCCTTGCCGGCCGGGTGGTTGGCGGACCGGTGGAGCCGGGAAGGGCTGATCACGGTTTTCTTCGTTGGCATTGGCCTTTCAGCCTGTGCAACCGCACTGGCCGAAACGCCCCTCCAGATGGGCATCGGCCTGTTCGCAATTGGCGCCTTTGCAGCGATCTATCATCCGGTGGGGATCGCTCTTGTGCTGGACGGTCACGCCAAGACAGGGATGCGCATCGCAGTGAACGGCGTCTGGGGCAATATGGGGGTAGCGGTCGCTGCACTGCTCACCGCTTTCCTGATCGATACCACCGGCTGGCGATCCGCGTTTGTCTGGCCTGGCGTGATTTCCGTTGCTTTGGGCATTGCCTATGGGCTCACCATCTGGCGCACGGCGGAGACGGACCGGCAGGCAAAGGAAGCCTCTGGGCAAAGCGCAAAAGTGCCCGATCCGGTGTTTGACAAGACCATGTTTATTCGGGTTCTGGGCGTGATCTTTTTCACCACCGCACTTGGCGGACTGGTGTTCCAGAGCACCACATTTGCCTTGCCCAAGGTGCTTGATGAGCGCGCCACTGACATTGCCGCAAGCGCAACGCTGATTGGCTGGCTGGCATTTTTTGCCTTCGCTGTGGGTTCTGTCGGGCAGCTGATTGTGGGCTCGCTCGTGGACCGGGTTTCTCCACGCCTTGTTTTTCTTGGGGTCGCCGCCATGCAGGTGGTGTTTTTTGCGGCCATGGCCCAGGCCACGGGCTGGTATGTGGTCGCCTTTTCCGTCGCCTTCATGCTCGCCACATTCGGCCAAATTCCGATCAATGATGTGTTGGTTGGACGGGTGGCGAAATCAGCTTGGCGCAGCCGCATATTGGCGCTGCGCTACACCATCACCATTTCGGTCATGGCGTCATCGGTGCCGTTTATCGCGTGGATCCACGGGACTTGGGGATTTGACCGCCTGTTCGTGATCTTATCGATCACCGCCGCATTCATCTGCCTGGCGGTGATGACCTTGCCTGCCGCAATTTCCGGAACCAAACCGCAACTTGCCCCGGCTGAGTGACAGCGGTTTCAGCTCTTGCGAAAACCGCCGCCATAGCCTTCTGCAGGTGAGGCTGAGGGAAACTTGCCCTCTTCCAGATAGCGCTCATGGCAGCGCTTCAGGGCCTTTTGGTCCAGGGTTACGCCCAGTCCGGGCCCGTCGGGCACGCTTAAGTGGCCGTTCTTGGGGGCCAGCAAACCTTGCTCGATCACATCGTCACCATACCAGCGCAGCAAGGTCTGGCTCGGCTCGCGAATGTGCTCAACCGCAGCAGATACGTGAAGATAGGCTGTGCTGGCAATGCCGGTCTCGCCGGAATGAAACCGGAAGCCCACATCGAAATGAGCACAGCCATTGATGAATTCCATGGCGCGCGTCACCCCTCCCAATTCGTTCAAATTGGTCACCAGCGTGTCCGGCGCCTTAAGGCGAACCGCTTTGGGCAAATTGATAATGTGGGAGGAGAAGGAGGCAGGTGTCACCGTCCTGAGCTGCGCCAGCTCTTCATAAGTCTCCACCGGCTCTTCATAGGCGTGGATGTCGAACGCATCGAGCTTCTTGAGGGCTCTGCGCGCGGTTGAGACGGTCCATGCGCCGTTAGCGTCGAGCTGAAGCTGGCGCTCGCCGATGGCGGCGCGCACCTCGGCCACCATCATCAACTCCTCTGAAAGGCCGACCGTGGCCACCTTGCCTTCAAACCACTGGGCGCCGTGGTCCTCGATCATCTTAGCGCAGAAGTTTGCGATCTCACTCGGCGTGTTCTGACCTGGCTCGCTTGCGCCGGGAAGCCGGTAGGCGAAGTACTCCGTCAGCGCGATCTCTGAGCGCACCGCACCGCCCAGGAGCGTGTAAAGGGGCACGTTCTCGATCTTGCCGCGCGCATCCCACATGGCCATCTCAATGCCACCAAAGGCGCGCCGCGCGGCCAGAACACTGGTCCAGGGAGAATACCGTATTTGAGGCACCACACGCCGCTCAGCCAGCGTGGTCTCACGAATGTCCATCCCGATCAAAGGTTTCGCCATGGCCATCACGTCAGCGGCCCGGTCTCCGTCCGCCACCTCGCCAAGTCCCGTGATGCCTTCGTCGGTGTCGAGCTCAACCACGGTTTTGGTCAGGGAGGCCATGGAGCCATAGCTGAAGCGGTAGGGGGCGGTGAACGGGATGTTGACCGGGGTAGCCCGGACCGCGGTGATCTTCATGAGGTCGCTGTTTATGCGTTCAGTTTAAGACAGGATACCCTTGGGCGATGGCGCGCTGCTCCAACTCCACGACGCGCTGATAGTCATCGTCGCCGAGCAATGCCGCGCCGTCAAGCAACACCTTATCGCGGGCAGTGGCGAGCGCGGGGTCCGTGCAAATGGTGGTCAGGGCGGCGCGGAGCT
>JBCDIP010000345.1:0-4508 GCA_038748855.1 Pseudomonadota bacterium | reverse complement strand
GCACCGGTGGGGCTGTTCATCACGGTGGATTCCTACCTCACACGCGGCAGTTGGGCAGATGCCGGCATGTATGCCCAAACCATCATGCTGGCTGCCAAAGGCTTTGGTCTGGACACCTGCCCGCAAGCTGCCTGGATCCCCTATCAGGAGGCAATCTACCGGCACCTGAACATCCCCGAAGACCAAGACCTGGTGACAGGGATGAGCCTTGGCCACCCAAATCCTGACGCGATCGAGAACACTCTGGTGAGCGAGCGCGAAGATCTGGGTAACGTTGCCACCTTCCGCGGCTTTGAGTGATCAGCGCGCCACGAACTGGCTACCGAGCGGCTCGTCTGAGGTGTTCATCCAGACGGTTTTAGGCCGGGTGTAATCGATCACCGACTGGAAGCCGCTTTCGCGTCCGTAGCCTGAATACTTCATCCCGCCCGCCTGCGCGATGGGCGAGACGGCCCGGTAGGTGTTGACCCACACAATGCCGGCTTTCACAGCCTTGGCCACTCGCAGCGAGCGCCCGCTGTCCTTGGTGAAGATCCCGGCCGCCAGACCGTGCTTGGTGTCATTTGCCAGGCGTATGGCGTCCGCTTCATCCTTAAAGCGTTGCACCGTGAGGACAGGGCCAAACAGTTCGGTGTCCACGATCTTCAGGTCCTGGCGAGGGCAGTCCACAATGGTGGGTTCGAAGTATTGGCCGGTAAGACCCTCGGGCCGCTTGCCGCCGCACAAGATGGTGGCCCCCTCCTCCTCAGCTGTGGCCAGCTCGCGCTCAATATTGGCCAATTGTGCGGTGGTACAGAGCGGGCCCATCTCCGTTGATTCAACCATCGGATCGCCCACGCGGATTTGCCCCGTCAGCTTGACCATGCGCTCCAGGAAGGCATCCGCGATGCCCTCCTGCAGGTAAAGGCGCGAGCCGGCCACACAGCTTTGCCCTGACGCTCCGAAGATGGCGCCCATGGCCCCGTTCACCGCGCTGTCTATATCCACATCATCGAACACCAGAACCGGCGACTTTCCGCCCAGTTCCAGAATCAGAGGCGCGAAGTTCTCCGCCGAATTGCGCACCACGTGCTGCGCGGCCACGGGCCCACCTGTGAACGCGATCTTGGCCACAAGCGGATGGGAGGTGAGTGTCTTGCCGCACGGCTCGCCATGACCGGTTACGATGTTGACCACACCGGGTGGAAAGCCGGCCTCTTCAAACAGGCGGCCGAACTCCAAAAGCGCGCCGGAGGCATCTTCCGACGCCTTTACCACAATCGTGTTGCCTGCGGCCAGGGCGGGGCCGATCTTGATGGCTGACAAGAAGAGCTGCGAGTTCCATGGCACAACAGCGGCCACCACACCCAAAGGCTCGCGATGGGTGAAGACGAACATATCAGGCTTGTCTATGGGCAAAGTGTCTCCCGAGATCTTGTCGGCGCAGCCCGCAAAGAAGGTGTAGAATTCTGCAAGATAGTCAGCCTGCCACCGCGTTTCTTTGTAAAGCTTGCCGGTATCGGTTGCTTCCACCCGGCCGAGAGGCTCGGCATGATCCAGCAAAATAGCCGCCAGGCGGCGCAGGCAATGTCCGCGCTCGGTCGGGGACATGGCCGGCCAGGCGCCCTCATTGAACGCGCGGTCAGCTGCGCGCACGGCGCGGTCCACATCGGCGGCAGAGGCTTCAGGAATGCGTGCCCAAACCTTGCCCGTTGCGGGGTTTACCGCATCAAATGTGGCGCCGCCTTCCGCATCGCTCCACGCCCCGTCGATCAACATTTGATAGGTTTTCACATCGGACATGGTGCAAGGGCTCCTGAAAGTTCGGTGATTAGCCGGCGCCTTTTATCGGGTCTGGTTTGGCTTGCACAGGAAAATCGGCGATACCGTCTTGACTCGATTGGTACATTGGTACCAATATACCAATTATGACGAAAACGATCCAACGTGTCCAAACCGGTGTTCGCTTGGAGAAGCGCTTGCTTAAAGTTCTCAAAGGGTTAGCCGAGCACCTTGATATGTCTCTTGGCGATTTGCTGGAAGGCATGGCCCTGCATTGCTTCGACAACAAGGCGCCCTTTTCTGCCGAAACGCTGGGTAAGATCCAGCAGCTCAAGGATGTCTATGATCTAGATCTTAACGCAGCGGACAGCCACACCTTCAAAGAAGAAGGATCATGGTGATGCCCCAGAGTTTCTCTGATCTCACCCGTTTGTTTGAAGCCGGTGATATGAACCCTTCCGAATTCAGTCATCGCGATCACGTGGCGGTCGCTTATGACATGTTGAGCGCCTATGAATTTCTGGACGCGTGCGGCCGCTATGCGGCCACCATCCGCGCCCTTGCCGAACGAGCGGGTGCGCCAATGAAGTTCAACACCACCATCACCGTTGCGTTTCTCAGCCTGATTGCCGAGCGCATGGCGATGGGAGATTATGTCTCTTTTGAAGACTTTATCGCCAACAATGCAGATCTTGAGTCAAAGCAGATGCTGGACAGTTGGTATTCCCCGGAGCGTCTCCATTGCGATATGGCCCGCGAGGTATTCCTTCTGCCGAACCCCGCCCTTCCCCAACGCAATGACTACTAAAGACGCCCTTCAGATCACTAGCGATGGAACGCCGGTTCGGGTCCGCGGCACCGGCCCCACGGTGATCTTTATCCACGGCGTGCTGATGGACCATCGCATGTGGGCGCCGCAGGTTGATGGTCTATGCGCGCAGTACCGCACCTGCCGCTTCGATATGCTTGGGCATGGCCAGGCGCCTGATCCGGATGGCGAACGCACGCTTGGCGATTTCGTCACACAAGCCCATCACGTGGTGCGGCAATTCTCCGAAGCGGACCGGCCTGTGCTCTGCGGCTTCTCCATGGGCGGGCTGATCGCGCAGGCCTATGCGGCGCACCATCACGAGCGCTTGGCCGGGCTCATACTCTTGAACACTGTACATGACCGATCGCCGGAGGAGGCTCAGACCGTGCGCGCCCGGTTCGAGGGGAATGTGACCCGGGGGGTTGAGAACGCCGTTGAGTCCGGCATGAAGCGATGGTTCACGCCGGCAGACCATGAGAAGCATGCACGTGCGATCGCCTCTGTTCAGCAGTGGATGCGCGATGGTGACTTTACGGCCAAGCGAAAGGCGCACCGGGTCTTTGTGACCTCAGATGGCGAGGTGACCGGCAAGCTCGGCGCCCTCTCCTGCCCGGCCTTGATCATGACCGGCGGACGCGATGGCGGGTCTACCCCGGCCATGGCTGAGAAAATGGCTGGCGCCATTCCCAATGCTGAGCTGCATGTTCTGGACGATCAGCATCATATGATGCCGACCCTCGCGGCAGATCGGGTTAATCGCATTATCGCGGCATTCTTGGGGCGCCATACCTAGCTCAGGACTGGGTTCAAATTTTCACCACATTCAATTTTTCTCACTTGCACCAGAGACAAATCTGGCACAGGAAGGCCTGATTTTTGTCGGAGCGCTTTTCAATGCAGTTGCCCTATCTCACCGCATCCAGCCGGGTGCGCATGTCGCCATTCACCGCGCGGGTGGAAGCGGCCGGTGTTAAGGCCTACACCACCTACAATCATATGCTTTTGCCCACGATCTTCCGGTCCCCGCAGGAAGACTATGCCCACCTTAAATCAGCGGTGCAGGTTTGGGACGTGGCCGGTGAACGCCAAGTGGAGATCCGTGGGAGCGATGCCTTGAAGCTGGTTCAAATGACCACGCCTCGGGACATCTCCAGAATGAAGGACGATCAGTGCTTTTATATTCCCATGGTGGATGAGAATGGAGGCATGCTGAACGACCCGGTCCTTTTGAAACTGGAAGAGCAACGTTATTGGGTCTCGCTGGCCGATTCTGACATGCTCTACTACTATAAAGGTCTGGCCAATGGCCTTGGGCTGGACGTGGAAGTGTTCGAACCCGACGTTTCTCCTCTGGCGGTTCAAGGCCCAAAAGCCGACGCGCTGATCGGCCGTGTGTTCGGCGAGGAGGTGGTCGCCACGCGCTTCTTCCGTCACACTCTGGTGGATATCGCCGGCAAGCCCATGGTGATCGCCCGCTCAGGCTGGTCTCTGCAGGGTGGATTTGAAATCTATCTGGATGGCTCCGAGCACGGAGAGCATCTTTGGGATCTGCTTTTTGAGGCTGGCGCGGATCTGGATGTGCGCGCAGGCTGTCCCTGCACCATTGAGCGGATCGAAGGGGGTCTGCTGTCCTACGGCAACGATATGACCTTGGAGCACACACCCTTCGAAGCGGGCCTCGGGAAGTATTGCAATCTGGAGACCGCGACCAGCTGTTTGGGTCATGCTGCGCTGATGGAAAAACGCGAGCCCACGCGGCAAATCCGTCCGGTGGAGATCTCCGGTGATGCGGTGCCCTCGCTGCGCGCGCCTTGGCCGGTGCAAAGCAAGACGGGCGAGCATGTGGGCTTCGTCTCATCGGCCGCCTGGTCACCGGATTTCTCAGTTAATGTGGCGATCGCAATGATTGATTGTGCGCACTGGACCGCCGGTACCG
>JBCDIP010000344.1:0-4523 GCA_038748855.1 Pseudomonadota bacterium | reverse complement strand
GTTGTCGCCCAATGTCACCACGATATCGAACGCAAAGCGTTTGTGGATGCGTTCAAAGATCTGTCTGTACTGCTCTGTGACCTCGCCTTGGCCTTGCAAGAGGGCAGTCCAGGTGCGCACTCCCTGGTTCGGCCACTCCGTCAAACTGGCGCGGAACTGGTCTTGTTCCTCACTTTCCGGACGCAGAAAGAAACGCTTGGCGGCCATCGCCTCGTCCTGAACATGTGTCAGGGTTTCACGGTTTGCATAGAGGCGGATGTCGAACTCATTCAAGTGCTCCGCTGCGCTTTCGGACAAAAGCATCTTTGCAAAGGCAGCAGCCGGTCCGCGAAAATGATCCATCGTCTGGCGCACTGGAAACGGCTCGATGTAGATCAAAATGCGCATCTGGGTTAGGCCAAGAAACTTTGGAATTGGCTCAAAAGGGTCGAAGAAGCGTGCGATTTCTTTACATAGGACGCGGCAGAACGGGCGGCCCGAAGGCTTTGCGTGGAGACGAGCGCCTCTTGAATTTGGTCGTGCCACTCAGACAGGTTGGTCGCCAGTCTAAGATTGGATCCGTCAATCCCGGATAGGTCTGGGAGTGGGCTTGCAACATATTGGCATCCGGCCAGGGAAGCTTGCAGAAAACCGATACGCGATGCACAGCGGTCCCGTTTCGTATCGGCATGCGGAGCGATGATGCATGCAACCCTTGCCAGATCCAACTCAGGCGTCAGTGTTGACGGTGACGCCTCGCGCTTGACCCGGGGATGTGTGAGCAGAGGGCCCGGCAAGTCCACAGATCCAAAAATGGTCAGCGTGCACGCATTGTCCTCGGAGATGATCTTAAAGAGCACATCATGGATCAAGGCGAGATCGCTTGCGGCGTGCGCCGAGTTGGCCACAAACCCGAGCGATTTGGGATTGCGCGGAGCAACGGGCAACTGGAGCACATCGCTCATGCCCTTTAGGCGCGGTGAGATAGCGTCCGGCACCGTCATGAGTTCCACTTCGGGCTGGTAGAGCGAAGCAAGCTCAGCCAGCGGAGACGTGGCGGCGGAAAGGCGCTTGAACAGCTTCATGCCGGCTATGTAGTCAGTGGTCTTTAGGGGCGCATCTCCGCTTTGGCTTGCGGGCTGCTCTGCCCCAACGATCTCATCGCAAAACAAAGGCAGATCCCAGTCGGAGATTAAGGTGCGCCGCAGGTTTCCCAGGGTGGACACCACGCTGCGCAATTGGGGGTGGCTCACCGTTGGGTGATGGAAGATGTACGCGTCAAAATCGGGATTGGGGGCTCTTAAGAACTCGACAGTTCCGTAGAGCGCAACGCTGTAGCCGGTTGCCTGCAGCCCTTCTGCCATGCGCAGACAACGCCCCGCCTCGTCAATCAACGCGGTAACAAAGCACACGCTGCGCCTGGTCTTCGCGGTTTGCCGTGCGCTGGATCTCTGGGCCGGCGCCTGGGACGCCGCTGCTTCAGCCACTTTTCTCACCCCATTACACTCTTGCCTTCCAATCAATAGGCCGGGTTAAGCTGATTCTCCTTCAGAAATGGCCTTCAAGGCCTTTGGGCCACGATTCACATTGCCAAACAATTTCACCTGCGGTTGTGTGCAAAGGCAAGAGTTGGATTCGCAATGGAGCTTGAGCGCGATGCATGACTTCTACTCAGACACAAAAACAAAGCCGACACGGGCCATGCGCGAAACCGTGCTGGATGCGGTCGTGGGCGATGAACAGAAGGGCGAGGATCCAACCACCAATGCACTGTGCGAACGGGTGGCCAATCTCTTGGGAAAGGAAGCTGCTGTATTCCTGCCATCGGGAAGCATGTGCAACGAAATCGCCATTGCCGTTCATTGCCGCCCTGGTGATGAGGTGCTGTGTGACCGGACCTGCCACGTGCTTAATTTTGAAGGGGGCGGCCCTGCGGCGTTAAGTGGTGTGATCTTATCGACGCTGGATGGAGACCTTGGCCGGTTTTCTGGCGAACAGGTGCGCGCGGCTATCCGTGGCAAATCGCGATACTTTCCAAACACGCGCATGGTCTCCGTTGAGCAAACGGCAAATCTGGGTGGCGGAGCTGTCTGGGCGCCAGAGGCTATCGACGAGGTAGTGGACGTGGCCCGCGAGCACGATCTGATCACTCATATGGACGGTGCGCGCCTGATGAACGCTGTGGTGGCAAGCGGTGTTCCCGCGGAGCGGTACACGCAAGGTATGGACAGCTGCTGGATCGACTTCTCAAAAGGACTGGGCGCTCCTGTGGGGGCCGTGTTGGCGGGATCGGCTGAGTTCATTGAACACGCGTGGCGCTTTAAGCAGCAGTGGGGCGGTTCCATGCGCCAGTCGGGCGTGTTGGCGGCCATGTGCCTTTACGCACTTGATCACCATGTGGAGAGGTTAGCAGATGATCACGCCTTGGCCGCTCAGATCGGGGCGGCCCTAAATGATATGCAAATGGTGAAGTCCGTAACTCCGGTGGCTACGAACATCATCTTCTTCGACATTGCTGATGGTGGTCCGGACGATGAACTGCTCACCGCTTTGGCGTTGGAAGCAGGTTTGATTATTGGACCCTATGGGGACAAGCGCATCCGTCTGCTCACACACCTTGACGTGGACGAGGCAGCTGCCGATGCGCTTATCACGTTTTTGCGCAAGCATCTGGACTAAGAAGGCGAGAGCTTATGGACTTTACGTTGAGCGATGAGCAGAGCGCGCTTCGGGAGACCGTCGCCAAGTTTGCGAGCGCGGAGCTGCCCAAGGTTGCAGCATTCTGTGAGGACAAACATGAGCCGGTGCCGCCGGACGTTGTGAAGTCATATGCTGACATGGGGTTTATGGGTCTCAATCTGCCAGAGACCTATGGCGGGGGCGGGCAATCGCATCTGGATGCTGTGATCGTGCTTGAGGAGCTGGCCAAGATCTCTGCAGCTGTTGCTTTTCCCGTCTTTGAATCGTGCTTTGGCCCGGTTCTCGCCATAGCTCATTTTGCACCTGAGGCCTTGCGTCGGCGCGTTATCCCTAAGGTCTGTTCCGGTGAGGGCATCGTGGCGGTGGCCATGTCTGAGCCGGACGCCGGCAGCGCGCTGACCGATCTTAAGACCCATGCGGTGTTGGACGGAGACCATTACGTCCTGAACGGCACTAAGCGTTGGTGCTCGGGCGGCGGGCATTCGGACCACTATGTGGTTTACTGCAAGCTCTCTGATGAACCGGGCGCCAAAGGCATTGGTGCACTTCTGGTGACCAAGCCAAGCGATGGCTTCAGCTTTGGCAAGAAGGAGTATTTGCTCGGATTTCGCGGCATTCCCAGCGCAGACATGTTCTTCGATAATGTGCGTGTGCCAGCAGACAATCTCATTGTGCCCGCCGGCGGATTTCGGCAATTGATGGAAGCCTTCGACCTTGAGCGGTGTGGCAATACCACCATGAGCTTGGCGATCGCTCAATCGGCCTTCGATGAGGCATTGGCCTACGTCCAGGACCGTCGGCAGTTCGGAAAGCCGCTGGTGGACTTTCAGGCGGTGCAAATGTCGCTGGCGGAGATGAAAATGAAACTGGATGCCGCCCGTCTCTTGCTATACCGCGCTGTTGTAAATGCTGAGGCAGGATTGCCTTCAGTGGCGGACAGTTCGATTGCCAAATGTTTTGCCAATGAGGCGGTGCGTGAAGTGACCGGCAAGGCCATGCAGATTATGGGTGGCTACGGCTATTCCACAGCCTATCCCATTGAGCAGAAGATGCGCGATGGCTGGGGCTGGGGTATTGCCGGTGGATCTATCGACATTCAAAAGACCAACATTGCTGCCGCACTTGTGGGGCGGCGCTTCTCACAACGGAACTAGACCATGTCAGGAACTCCAACTTGGCCCCTTTCCGGCGTCCGCGTTCTCGATATGACAACCGTGATCTTCGGGCCGTACACGACGATGATGCTGGGAGATTTCGGTGCCGACGTGATCAAGATTGAGCCACCCGGTGGCGATATGACCCGGGCCATTGGCCCTGGTCGATCACCTGGAATGTCGTCTCTGTTTTTAGGCGCCAATCGCAATAAGCGCTCCATCATGCTCGACTTGAAGCAGGACCCAGCAAAGGAAGCTATGTGGCGCTTGATCGATAGTGCCGACATGCTGGTCCACAATGTGCGCCCGCAGAAGATGGCGGCATTGGGGTTTGATCCGGACAGTGTTTTGAAGCGCAATCCTGAGATCATCTATGGCGGGCTTCACGGCTATCGGGAGGAGGGACCTTACGGTGGGCGGCCTGCTTATGATGATGTGATCCAAGGCGAGTCGGGGCTTGCCGGCACCTTTACCGCGCGTGATGGAACGCCTGTGCTTTCGCCCTCAGTCATTGCCGACAAAACAGCTGCGCTTCTTGCGAGCACCGGTTTAATGGCGGCGTATGTGCAACGTTTGCGCACAGGGAAGGGGCTCTACCTGGAAACAGCGATGTTTGAAGGTATGGCGGCCTACACGCTGCTGGAACATCAGCATGGCATGATTTTCAAGCCGCCCGAAGACGGCTACGGC
>JBCDIP010000343.1:0-4524 GCA_038748855.1 Pseudomonadota bacterium | reverse complement strand
TGAAGTGGGCCACATTTTCTTCTTCGGCACGAAGTACTCAACCCCTCTGGAGTGTATTGTTCAAGGAGCCGACGGCAAGCCTGTGCCGGTGCACTCGGGCTCATATGGCATTGGCGTGTCGCGCCTTGTGGCCGGGATCATCGAGGCCAGCCACGATGAAAACGGGATCATTTGGCCAGATCCTGTGGCCCCGTTCAATGTGGGGATTATCAACCTGAAGTCGGGTGATGCGGAGACGGACGCTGCTTGCGAGCGGGTTTATAGCGAGCTTACAAATGCCGGCGTGGACGTGCTCTACGACGACACTGACGAGCGGGCCGGAGCAAAGTTTGCCACAATGGATCTGATTGGCTTGCCGCGGCAGTTGGTGATTGGCCCGCGGGGGCTGAAAGAAGGCCAGGTGGAGCTGAAAGACCGCAAGAGTGGCGAGAAACAATCGGTCGGCCTTGATGAAGCCATCAACCAATTGACCGCCTAACCCTCAAAAAAAGCACCAGGAACAAGTTCGATCATGGCCACGGGCACAAAGCCGTTCTCAGCCTTTGAGTGGATGTTGTCGTTGCGCTACCTCGGTTCGCGCCGCAAAGAAGGATTTATCTCGGTGATTGCCGGGTTTTCGTTCGTGGGCATCCTGTTGGGCGTGGCAACCTTGATCATTGTCATGGCCGTCATGAACGGGTTTCGCCAGGAGCTCCTCGGCAAGATCCTGGGCATGAATGGGCATGTGGTGGCCTATGGTCAGGCCGGTGTTATTCCGGACTATGACGCAGTCACAAAACGGCTGAAGAAGGTTGACGGTGTGACCCGAGCGATCCCCTACGTGGAAGGTCAGGTCATGGCGTCTTCACAGCGCACGGCCAGCGGCGTTTTGGTGCGCGGGCTTCGCGAAGCTGATTTAAAGTCGTTGCCCTCAATCAACAATGACAAGCTGCGCGGATCGCTGGATAATTTTGATGGTTCCGAAAGCATTGCCATCGGTACGCGTCTTGCGTTCAAGCATCGGGTGGGTGTGGGCGGCGACATCACGCTGATCAGCCCACGCGGTCCGGTCACGCCTTTTGGCGTCACGCCAACCATACGCACCTACAAAATTGCTGCCGTATTTGAAATCGGCATGTCGGAGTATGACGCCTCTTATGTGTTCCTACCGTTCAAGGAAGCCCAAGAGTACTTTGTGCAAGAAGAAGGGGCGACAGCCGTAGAACTGCTGATCGACAGGCCGGACAAGGTAGACGACTATGTTGTGCCGCTACAGGTGGCCGGCGGGCCCTCGTTGCGCCTGTTCACCTGGAAGCGGACCAATGAAACCTTCTTCAACGCACTGCAGGTGGAGCGCAACGTGATGTTCCTCATCCTCACCTTGATCATCTTGGTGGCGGCGCTGAACATCGTTTCAGGACTGATCATGCTGGTGAAGGATAAAGGGCGTGACATTGCAATCTTGCGCACGATGGGCGCAACGCGCGGCACCATCATGCGGGTGTTTCTGATTACGGGCGCATCGATCGGGGTGGTCGGGACGATCGCCGGTTTGGCCATCGGGCTCATCTTCTGCACCCATATTGAGGAAATCCGCCAGTTCATGTCGTGGCTGACCAAGACGGAGTTGTTTTCCCCGGAACTCTACTATCTCTCCCGGCTGCCGGCCGAGGTGGACCCAAACGAGGTGATTACGATCGCGGGCATGTCCTTTTTCCTATCCGTCGTCTCCACCATCTATCCCTCCTGGCGGGCAGCGCGCTTGGACCCGGTAAAGGCGCTGCGCTATGAGTGAGGAGGCCTACCGACCTGCACTGGCGCTTCGCAACATCAAGCGCTCGTATGGTGAGGGTCATGCCCAGCTTCTGGTGTTCGACGGCGCCAATCTGGATTTAAACCGCGGTGAAATGGTGGCGCTTGTGGGCCCATCCGGCGCGGGCAAATCGTCTTTGCTGCATATTGCCGGCTTGCTTGAGGCCCCGGACTCCGGCGAAGTCTTTATCGATGGGCTGGAAGTGGCTCACAGCTCCGACAAGGTGCGCACCGAGGTGCGCCGGGCGGAGATCGGCTTCGTTTATCAGTTTCATCACTTGTTGCCGGAGTTTGATGCGCTGGAAAACGTGATGATGCCACAGCTGATTTTAGGTCAGGGCAAGACGGCCGCAAAAGCGCGTGCCTCTGAACTCCTGGACCGCTTGGGGCTTGGCGGGCGGATGGATCACAGGCCCACCGAACTGTCTGGCGGTGAACAACAGCGGGTGGCCATCGCCCGTGCCGTGGCCAATAAACCGAAAGTGCTGCTGGCGGACGAGCCCACGGGAAACCTCGACCCGCGGACGGCTGATGGTGTTTACGAAGAATTCCTGCGTATGATTGCCGATGAGGGCCTAACCGCTCTCATTGCCACTCACAATATGGAGCTTGCCGCCCAGATGCACCGCGTCGTTAGAATGGAGAATGGGCAGCTGGTTTCCCAGTGAGGTGAGAGCACCATGAAAGCCGTCTTTTCAAAGGTTCAACTTGAGCATGATCCGCAATTCTTCATGCATAAGGGTAAGGTTGTTCCTCACCCTGAGCAGCCCGAACGGGCGAAGCGCTTGTTACAGGGCGTCGAGAAGGCAAATTGCGATCTAGTCGAGCCGTCGGCATTCGGCGACGAGCACATTCTGGCGATCCATCCGAAGCGCTACATCTCCTTTCTGAAAGAGGCTCACGACTATTGGGAGCAGCTTCAGGGAGCAGCCCCTGAGATCGTGCCCAACATCCATCCGGTCGAGGTGCCGGCCACGTATCCGGACAACTTTGTGGGCCGGTCAGGCTGGCACCAAACGGATCTGGCCTGCCCCATTGGGGAGCGGACCTGGGCGGCTGCGCGGTCTGCGGCCGATTGTGCCTTAACAGTTGCCCACATGGTCAAGACGGTTGAGGTTTCCGCGGCCTATGCACTCTGCAGACCGCCAGGGCATCACGCCTACACGGAACGGGCAGGAGGGTTTTGTTTCCTTGGGAACTCTGCGATTGCAGCCCAATACCTGCTGCAGGCTCACCAGAAGGTGGCCATCGTGGATGTGGACGTGCACCATGGAAACGGCACCCAGGGGATATTCTATGGGCGCGGGGAGGTTCTGACCTGTTCCGTGCACGCCGATCCTATGGACTATTACCCTTTCTACTGGGGACACAGCGCTGAAGCCGGAGAAGGAGAGGGCGAAGGCGCAAACCTCAATCTGCCTGTTCCTGTTCGCAGCGACGATGAGGTTTGGCTGGCTGCCGTTGACCGGGCCTGCGAGGCGGTTGCCGCGTTCGGCGCAACAGCTCTCGTGGTGGCGCTTGGGTTGGATGCTCACGAGAAAGATCCTTTGCTGGGCGGCGCGGTGACCACTGAAGGCTTCTCTCAGATCTCTGCCCGCCTGGCGGCCCTGTCGCTCCCTACGGCGATCATTCAAGAGGGAGGCTATCTGACCGATCATTTGGGAGACAACTTGGCGAGTTTCCTTGGTGGGTTTGAGGCGGCGCACCAGGTGGCAGCGTGAGCAACCGGGAACAGGAACTGATTCAAACCTATTTTGCGCCCCTTGCCGGAGATGGGGCTGCCGGCTTGATGGACGATGCGGCCACATGGGTACCGTCTCCCGGAATGGAAACTGTCCTCTCCACCGACACGCTCGTGGCCGGCGTGCACTTCATGGGCGACGAGCCGGCCGACCTGATCGCCCGCAAGGCCCTCAGGGTGAACTTTTCCGATCTCGTGGCCAAAGGAGCGGCCCCCTGCGGCTATCTGGTGAACCTTGGTCTCTCAAAGGCGCAAGACCATGAGTGGTTCAAACAGTTCGCTGAAGGCCTTGCTCACGATCAGCAGGAGTTCAATTGCAAGCTCCTTGGCGGGGACACGGTGAGCACGCCGGGACCTCTCACATTGTCTATAACAGCCATTGGAGAGGTGCCGGCCGGAAAGGTGGTCCGCCGGGGCACAGCGCAGGCTGGAGACGTGCTCTATGTGACCGGCACCATCGGAGACAGCGCGATCGGGCTGGACGTCCTGAAAGGACGCTGCAAGAGCATGGATGATGCCTATCTGATCAACCGCTATCGCATACCGCAGCCCCGCACGGCGTGTTTGCCCTTGATCCGCGAATTTGCATCAGCTGCTATGGATGTGTCCGACGGGCTGATTGGCGATCTGGAGCAGCTCTGTCTGGCATCAGGCGTGGGCGCCAGGGTGAACGCAGATCTGGTGCCCATATCTCAGGTGGTGGAGAGCCTCGCCAGCCTTGATCAGGAGGTTCTTATTCGCGCGCTAACCGGTGGAGATGATTATGAAATTCTCTTTTCGGTGAGCTACCAGCGAGCAGATGAATTTGAAGCCTCCTGCACACTGGATGTGCATAACATTGGCGAGATTGTTGAGGGCGCAGGAGTCTCGGTGAGCACGACGGCCGGCGAACCCATCCAGTTCCCGAATACCTCGTGGAGCCACTTCGATTGAAAGCCTAGGCGTGGTCCTCGTCGCGCCCGAAGCGCAATAGAAACTCATCAATCACCGCC
>JBCDIP010000342.1:0-4526 GCA_038748855.1 Pseudomonadota bacterium | reverse complement strand
GGACTTTGTTGCGCCGGCATTATCGCTGATTTCATTGAGCTTCATGGGCCCGATCTTTCTTCACTTCACCTTAAGCGGCTTGCGGCGCTTAAGCGTTGTCTACCACGCGCACAAGGTGCGACACCTTGGCAATCATGCCACGCACTTGGGGAGTGTCCTCCAGGGTGCGGCGGCGGTGCATTTTGTTGAGGCCGAGGCCCACCAATGTCGCCCGCTGATCTTTCGGGCGGCGGATCGGGCTGCCGATCTGCTCAACAGTGATTTGCTTGCCAGCTTTTTTCTCTGCCATCTGTCTTGTCCTTTAGGCCCTGCCTTATTCAGCAGTGGCGGCCTGGTCACGGCGGCGGGCGACGATCTCGCTCACCTTCTTGCCGCGGCGCGAGGCCACTGAACGCGGGCTTGCTTCACGCTTCAGCGCATCAAACGTGGCGCGCACCATGTTGTATGGGTTGGACGTGCCAACCGACTTGGCGACCACGTCCTGCATGCCAACAGTTTCGAAAACGGCGCGCATAGGACCACCGGCGATGATACCGGTTCCAGGAGGCGCTGCCCGCAAAGTGACGCGCCCTGCCCCGTGGCGGCCGGCCACATCGTGGTGCAGCGTACGGCCTTCGCGCAAAGGAACGCGGATCATGGCTTTCTTAGCCGTTTCCGTTGCTTTACGGATGGCTTCCGGCACCTCACGAGCCTTACCGTGGCCAAAGCCCACGCGGCCCTTCTGGTCACCGACCACCATCAAAGCGGCAAAGCCGAAACGCCGGCCACCTTTAACAACCTTGGCAACACGGTTGATGTGGACCAGTTTTTCAACAAATTCGCTTTCGCGCTCTTCGTTCCGTTCTCTCATCTCTTAGATGCCTTCGTCTGAATTCTTTTAAAAGCTCAGGCCGCCTTCGCGAGCCGCGTCTGCCAGCGCCTTGACGCGGCCGTGATAGATGTAGCTGCCCCGGTCGAACACGACCTCTTTGACACCCGCCTTGGTGGCGCGTTCAGCAACCAGCTTGCCAACCTCGCCGGCTGCATCGACGTTGCCGCCCGCCTTGCCTTTGAGGCTCTCATCCAGAGTGGATGCCGCCGCCAGCGTGACGCCATTGGTGTCATCGATGACCTGAGCATAGATATTTTGGTTCGATCTGTGGATCGACAGGCGCGGCCGGCCATTTGCCCGGGCTTTGACAGCACGGCGCACACGGTTCTTGCGGCGCTCAGTTGTGGAAAGTTTTGCCATAGGACCAATCCGTTACTTCTTCTTGCCTTCCTTACGGAAGATGTATTCGCCTGCGTATTTCACACCCTTGCCTTTGTAGGGCTCCGGCGGACGGAAGCGGCGGATTTCTGAGGCGACCTGCCCCACTCGCTGCTTATCAATGCCGGAGATCACGATTTGCGTGGGCTGAGGCACTTCAACAGTGATGCCCTCCGGCACCGGGTAAACCACATCGTGGCTATACCCCAGCGCCAGGGACAGATCTTTGCCCTGCAGGTTCGCCCGGTAGCCAACGCCGGTGATCTCAAGGGTTTTCGTGAAACCTTCAGAGACGCCTTCCACGAGGTTGGACACAACCGTGCGGGACATGCCCCACATGGAGCGCGACGCTTTGGATTTGTCGCGCGGGTCCACCCACACGCCATCATCATCCATGCGCACCAGGACCTGGTCTACCAACACGGCGGACAGTTCCCCTTTTGGGCCCTTGGCCGTGACGGACTGCCCATCAACGTTGACCGTCACCCCTGAGGGAATGGCAACTGGCTTTTTACCTATACGAGACATAGCTTTTTCCGGTCTCTTTGATTCAATCTCTTAAGTTCTGCAGCACCGCCTTAGAAGACGGTGCACAGCACCTCACCACCAACATTCTGGTTTCTGGCTTCACCATCCGACATCACCCCTTTAGGCGTGGACAGGATGGAGATGCCAAGGCCGTTATAAACGGTCGGAAGGTTTTTCACGCCCGCATATACGCGCCGGCCCGGTTTGGACACCCGGTTGATCTCGCGGATCACCGGCTCGCCTTCGAAATACTTGAGCTCGATTTCGAATTCTGATTTTCCGCTGCCATGTTCAACAGAAGCATAGCCGCGGATGAAGCCCTCTGATTCCAGAACGTCCAACACGGAGCCGCGAATTTTCGAGGCCGGTGTGGCGACTTTCGACTTGCCGCGCAACTGCGCATTGCGGATGCGCGTCAGCATATCGGCGATCGGGTCTGTCATGCTCATTGTTCTTGTTCTCCTTACCAGCTCGACTTAACCATGCCCGGGATCAAACCCTGGGACGCCATATCGCGCAGCGAAATACGGGACATGTTCAGTTTGCGGTAATAACCGCGGGGCCGGCCAGTGACACCGCACCGGTTGCGAATACGGTTCGGTGCCGAATTGCGGGGCAATTGAGCAAGTTTCAGGCGCGCAGCAAACCGCTCTTCCATGGGAAGCGAGGTGTCTGCGGCAATCGCCTTGAGACGAGCCCGCTTGGCAGCATGGCTCTTCACCATACGACGGCGCTTTCTGTCTCTTTCAACTGCACTTTTCTTTGCCATATCTTCAGATCTCCAACTTGCTTAGGCGGCCCACTGCTTGCGCTCACGGCGCACGCCTTCGCGGAATGGGAAGTTAAACTTGGTCAAAAGCGCCCGGCCCGCTTCATCGTCGCGTGCCGTGGTGCCGATCACGATGTCCATGCCCCACATGCGATCGACCTTGTCGTAGTCGATCTCAGGGAAAATGATGTGCTCCTTGATGCCCATGGCATAGTTGCCATTGCCATCAAACGAGTTCGGCGACAGACCGCGGAAGTCACGCACCTGCGGCAGAGCGATGGTGATCAGGCGGTCCATGAATTCATACATGCGGGCCCGGCGCAGGGTCACCTTCACACCGATGTTCATGCCTTCGCGCAGCTTGAACGTGGCGATCGACTTGCGCGCCTTGGTGATCACCGGCTTCTGACCGGAAATCAGCATCATGTCTTCGTAGACCGAGTTGATGAGCTTGGAATCGCCCACAGCCTCGCCCACGCCCATGTTGAGCACGATCTTGTCGAGCTTCGGGATCTGCATCTCATTGGAGCAACCCAGCTCTTCTTTCAGCTGCGCACGGATGACGTCGTCATACTGCTGACGCAGACGCGGAATATATTTGCCATCAGCCATCGATGACCTCCCCGGACCGCTTGGCAAAGCGGACCTTCTTTCCATCATTCAACACTTTGAACCCAACCCGGGTCGGCTTGCCGTCCTTGGGATCTTCCAACGCCAGGTTGGACAGATCGATCGGCAGTTCCTTGGACTTGATGCCGCCCTCTTGGGTTTGCGTCTGCTTCTGGTGGCGGCGCACGGAGTTCACTCCTTGCACGATCGCCCGGCCTTCAGCAGGCAACATCTTCAACACTTCGCCGCCGCGGCCCTTGTCGCGGCCGCTCAGCACGACCACACGGTCGCCTTTACGGATTTTCGCAGCCATCACAGCACCTCCGGCGCAAGCGAGATGATCTTCATGTGGTTTTTAGCGCGCAGTTCGCGGGGAACAGGGCCAAAGATCCGTGTGCCGATCGGCTCGCCTTGGTTGTTGATCAGAACCGCTGCGTTCCGGTCAAAGCGGATAGCCTGACCATCGCCGCGGCGAATGTCCTTGGCGGTGCGCACCACAACGGCCCGCATCACGTTGCCCTTCTTCACACGGCCGCGCGGGATAGCTTCCTTCACCGACACCACAATGATGTCGCCAACAGAGGCGTACCGTCTCTTCGAGCCACCCAGCACCTTGATGCATTGGACCCGACGCGCACCGGAGTTGTCTGCAACATCCAGATTTGTCTGCATCTGAATCATGGCTTAACTCCAATTTCCTTCATGGCAGCGCCTCAATGGCGCGCCGCTTAAACAAACACTTCAGTTCAATTGTCAGCTCGATGCCGCAGCTTCGGCCTCGAGCAACTTCCAGCTCTTGTTCTTTGAAATCGGCCGGCACTCCTCGATCCGCACCACATCGCCTTCTTTGGCCGAATTGGCCTCATCATGGGCATGGTAGTTCTTGGTCCGCCGGACGGTTTTCTTGAGCAGCGGGTGGGTGAAGCGGCGCTCGACACGGACCACAACGGTCTTGTCGTTCTTGTCACTCACCACCACACCTTGCAGAATGCGCTTTGGCATCTTGGTTCTCCGAACTCTCTAATTCTAACTCGCGTCAGACGCTTGTGCGGCCCGCCGCTCGCCCTGCACCGTTTTGATGCGGGCAACCGTGCGGCGCACTTCGCGAATGCGCGCGGTGTTCTCAATTTGACCGGTGGCCGACTGAAAACGCAGGTTGAACTGCTCCTTTTTCAGGGAGATCAGCTCGTCCTGGAGCTGATCGTCGGTCAATGCTTTTACATCACTGGCTTTCATGGTCTCACCCAATCGAAATCCGTCAATTATTCGCCAAGCCGGGCAACGAAGCGCGTCTTGATCGGTAGCTTGGCCGCGCCTAGTTCGAGCGCCGCACGAGCGAGCGATTTCTCAACGCCGTCCACCTCAAAGAGG
>JBCDIP010000341.1:0-4533 GCA_038748855.1 Pseudomonadota bacterium | reverse complement strand
CGCAGATGCCGAGGTTCCACACATAGGGCTCATCGTCTTCCCCCGACAGCTCGAGCGCGCGTCGATTGGCTTCCATGCCTTCCTGGAAGCGGCCCCGGGTCTTGAAGAACAGACCGAGGTTATAATGGTTGCTGCATTTCTGCGGATTGATCTCCACCAGCTTGCGGTAACTGGCTTCGGCCAGCTCATCGCGCTGACGCGCCACCATTCGGGCGGCACCAGACAGCCCGCGCAGCAGCGCCTCTTCATCCTCACCGCCCTCGTGGGCATCCGCCAGCGCAGAGAGGCGGCCCACAACATGCTGAAACACCGGGTGGTCCGGCGGGGCGGCGTTGAGATTATCGATATCGCGGATGGCCTCCAGACAGTCGCCCATGAGCGCCATCAATTCGGGCTCATCGCCATGAACCGCAGCAACGTCCATCAGCACGTCGGCCACATCTTCCGGCGCAAACAGCTGCTGGTCGGAAATCCGCAAAAGCGCCCAGGCGGCTTCGCGTTGATTCTCCTGGGCTTTGCGCAGCGTCTCCAACTTCTCCCAGGCAGACCCGGCGTCCCCTTCAGAGGCTTCCGTAATGATCGCCTTTTCAAGGCTTTCGATCTCGTGCTCCGCCAGCACTTTGCTCAAGAACCAGGCCATGGCCAACAACTCCCTTAGGCACGTCTATGAGAACTTGCCTACCAGAGAAGTCTTAATGGCCGCCTCACGTGGTCACGACAATGTTTCCGACATGGGCCTTCGCCATAAACGCCTCTTGCGCCTTGGCAAGGTCTTTCAGCGGGAAGCTCTCTGCCAAAAGCGGCGTCAGCAAGCCTTGCTCAATCAGCCCCACCAGCCGCTTCATCGTGCCCGGCGGCACAATGGTGGCGCCGGTCAGTTGCAGGTCCTTGTAGACCAGCTGGCGCAGATCGAACTCCACCATCGGCCCGGCGATGCAGCCCGAGGTGGAATAGCGCCCACCCTGGCGAAGCGCATTGATGAGGCCCATGAAGGTGCCCCCGCCCACCACATCCAACGCCACATCCAAACACCCGCCGGCGGCCTCTCTCAGCGCGCCCTCCAGATCCGCCTCGTTCCGGTCCACCACGGCTGCCGCTCCTAAAGAGCGCACCAGCTCCGCCTTGGAGGACGACGCAATCGCAATCACCTTCGCCCCACGCAACCGGCACAGCTGGATCGCCGCCGACCCGACCCCGCCGGACGCTCCGGCAATGGCCACCGTCTCGCCGGGCTGCAGCCCGGTGCGCGCCACCAGGTTCTCCGCCGTGGTGTAGGCGCATGGAAAGGTGGCGAGTTCGGCATCGCTCAGCGTGGTGGTGATGGCGAGCGCGTTCTCAGAGCGCACCTTGGTGTAGTCCGCATAGCCGCCATCGCACTCTGAGCCGAAATAGTCAGACCGCTCCGCATCCTGCCAGTCGCCCACAGCCAGGAGCCAGGGATCGATCGTCACCCGCTCCCCGAGGCGCCCGGCATCAACCCCCTCGCCCACCGCTGCGATGGTGCCGGCCACATCCGCGCCTTGAATGCGCGGAAAGGTGATGGCGCTGCTGCCCCAGGAAGCATCCCCGCCCTCGGCCTCCTCAAAGCCGCCCTTGCCACCGGCATCGGTAATCCCATCCGACACGGCTTTTGAGTACCAGGCGGTGCGGGTATTGATGTCGGTATTGTTGAGCCCGCAAGCCCCCACCTTCACCACCACCTCGCCGGGCCCCGCTTGTGGGGTCGGCCAGTCTTCCACATAAGACAGCTTGTCGAGACCGCCGTGGCCGGTCAGCACCACGGCGCGCATAGTTTTGGGCAGAGACATGAGCGTTGAAGATCCTTGTTAGGTCACGCGATAAGCGTGCACGCGGTGGGAAACATCGGGTTCGCCATAGGGCATGGACTGGAAGCTGGGCGTGGAGAACACTTCGCTCCAGGCGCCCGCATCGGAAAGGCGCTTCAGGGCCGCCGGATACTCCGGCTCCTGAGCGGCATCATCGCGCATGCTGAAGATGATCAGCGCACCCGAACGGGTGATCCGGATCAGCTCATCGAAACTGTGCGCCGGCGCATGGCCTGGCGTGATGCACCCGCTGGAGAGGGTGGCGGCAAAGTGATCGTCCGGAAAGTCCAGACGCTCGCCTAAGGTCATTTGGCGCAGCTCGGCATAGAAGCCCTTTGAGCGCGCAATCTCCAACATGCCGTCGGACAGATCGATACCCGTGATCGGCCCATAGCCGAGCAAGTCGAGCGGTTCGGCCTGAATGCCTCCACCACAGCCGGCATCCAAAATGGGCGCCGTGCCGATCTCCACCAGGCGGGCGAAAAGCGACGGCACCACGGCAGGGATGCGGTTGCCGAACGCGCAAAGATCGGCCTCGTAGTTCCCGGCCCAGTCGTCATAGGCCTCGCGTTGTTCATCAATGGTTTTGGCCGCGTAGGATTTGGCAACGTGGGTATTGTGCGCGCTCATCTGTGTCCCTCCTCAGGCTTTCAGGCGGCCATTGTGGGGATCATGGGGTGCCCATGGCAAGACCTCAGCGTCCACAAGCTCGCCCAGGATCGACACCTGAAGCTGGGTGCCCGGCGCGCGCGCCTCTTCGCGCAGGAACCCGATGATAAGGCTCTTGCCCACATAATGGCCGTAAGCTGACGAGGTCACAGAGCCCACCAGAGCGTCCTGCATGAATATGGCCTCGCCGCCCAGCGCATCGGTGCGCTCACCCTTCAGAGCAAGCAGCGAGATCTTCGAGCGCGGCGCGCGCGCCTCCATGGCCTCTTTGCCAACGAAGCTGCGCGCGCTTTGGGTCAGGCGCATGAGGTCCACATCCTTCAGTGAGGCATCATTGGCGAGTTCATGGCCGCCGCGGTAGAACTTCTCCAGCCTCAGGCTCTCCAGCGCCTTGGTGCCAAACGCGGCCATGCCATGAGCCTGGCCCGCCTCCCACAACGCGCCCCACAGCGCCCCCAGTCGCTCGTTCGGCGCATGGAGCTCATAGGCCAGCTCACCGGTGAACGAGAGCCGCAGCGCCAGCACATCAATGCCGGCAATGGTAAGCCGGCGCGCCTTCAGCCAGGCAAAGGCCTCGTTGCTCACATCGTCTTCGGTGACGGCGGTCAGCACATCGCGCGCCTTAGGCCCGGCTAGCGCCAGAATGCCGGTCTCATCGGTGCGATTGGTGATCTCCACATCGTCCATGGAAACACCGCACTGGAGCGTGAGCCAGTCCCAAACCCGCCGCTCAGACGGCGCGCCGGTCACCAGATAGAAGGTCTCCCCGCCCGTCCGCACGAGCACCGCCTCGCCCTCAATCGTACCGCGCCGGTTGAGGAAATGGGTCAGTGAGGTGTTTCCGATTTTGGCAGGGGGCCGGTTCGCACACACCGCCTCCAGGAAGCGTTCGGCCCCAGCCCCGCTGAGCTCAAACTTGGCAAAGGCGGAAAAATCCCCCAGCCCCACCCGCTCACGCACCGCCGCGCACTCGGCGGCCACATCCTCAAAGAGGCTCGTGCGCCGCCAGCCAAAGGGCTCGTCAGGTGCATAAACCCGCGGGCGCTCCCAGCCGCCGGCCTCTTCATAAAGCGCGCCCAGCGCGGAGGTCTGCTCGTGGGCACCGGACCGCTTGATGTCGCGACACTGGATGCGCTGATGCTGCGGATAAGGCATGGCCTGGCGCAAGGTATAGTCTTCCGTCGCCCGCGCCTTTGCATAGGCACCATCTGACCAGATGCCGAACCGCCTTGGATCATAGGCCCTGGTGGAGAGATCAGCTGAACCATGCACCATCCACTGAGCCAGCGCCCGCCCTGCCCCCGGCCCCCAGGCAATGCCCACGGTTGCGCCGCACGCCAGCCAGTAATTCTTCAAGCCCGGCGCCGGGCCCAGCAGCATGGCTCCGTCGGGCGTATAGGTGATGCCGCCATTGACGATGCGCTTGATGCCCCGTTCAGCAAGGCCCGGGCAGCGCTCAAAGCACCGTTCCAGCCAGGGCATGATGCCCTCCATATTGGCCTCAAACAGTTCGTTCTCGCTGTCCCACGGACACCCGTCGAGCCACACCGCCTGAGGCGCCTGCTTGTCATAAAGCCCGATCAGCGCGGACGCCTGCTCGCGCCGGATATAGCCGCAGAAATAGTCATCGCGCGTCACTGGGATCTCGTGCTCCATCTCGGCGAACTCGGGCACATCATCGGTGATCACATAATGGTGCTGCATGGTGGTGATGGGCAGATCGAGCCCGCTCATGGCCCCCACCTGGCGGGCATGGTACCCGGCAGCATTGACCACGTGCTCAGCCCGCAAGGTGCCTTTCTCGGTCACCACCTCCCACTCGCCTGATGGCAACAGGTTCACCTCCAACACCCGGCAGTGACGGATCACCTCCGCCCCGTGTTGCCGCGCACCTTTAGCGAGCGCAAAGCAGGTGCCGGCCGGGTCCACATGCCCATCATCGGGCGTATAGAGCGCGCCCAGAACGCCGGCCGCTTCAATGTCATAGAGCGGGTTGAGGGCTCTCACTTCCGCAGGCCCGATCATCTGAGCCTCCTGG
>JBCDIP010000340.1:0-4556 GCA_038748855.1 Pseudomonadota bacterium | reverse complement strand
ATGGTTTAGTCTCTAAATCAAAAAATATCTTGACGTCAAGATAAATCGAACTATCTTGACGTCAAGATAAATTGCGAGACCGCACACATGACCCGCTCCACCGATTTGTTGCTCACCGCCCTTGCGCCGGCCATTTGGGGCACGACTTACTTCGTCACAACGGAGTATCTGCCCGCCGGATACCCGATCACAGTGGCCATGTTGCGTGCGCTTCCGGCGGGGCTCCTTTTGCTTGTGCTGGTGCGCCAGTTTCCCACGGGCATTTGGTGGGCAAGGGCGCTGGTGCTGGGTGCGCTGAACTTTTCCCTGTTTTGGTCCATGCTGTTTGTGGCCGCATACCGTTTGCCGGGCGGTGTGGCGGCGACAGTGGGCGCTATACAGCCCTTGCTGGTGATCTTTCTTGCCCATCTGGTGTTGAAGTCGTCCGTCCATATGCTCTCAGTCGTGGCCGCAGGCGCCGGGCTGGCCGGCGTTGGCCTGCTGGTGCTCGGTCCGGCAGCGAGCCTGGACCCTGTCGGCGTGGCCGCCGGCCTGGGCGGCGCGGCCGCCATGGCAGCAGGAACCGTGCTTAGCCGCAAATGGCAGCCTCCGGTCTCCTTGCTGACGTTCACCGCATGGCAGCTCACCGCAGGCGGTGCGCTGCTCCTGCCTCTCGCCATTTGGGCAGAGCCGCCTCTGCCGGATCTTAACGCCGAAAACCTTGTGGGATTGACCTATTTGGGCCTTGTCGGTGCAGCCTTCACCTATCTGCTTTGGTTCAGAGGGGTCAGTCGCCTGGAACCGGCACTGGTCTCCACTTTGGGCTTTCTCAGCCCGGTAATGGCGCTGCTGCTCGGCTGGTGGGCCCTCGACCAGCACTTGGGCGGACTGCAAATGGCTGGGGTGCTCATTGTCTTGTTCAGTGTTTGGCTCTCCCAGCGTGCCTTGCGGATTCCGAAACTTGCAGCAGCTTGATGTTTGACCAACCCATTAAAGGAGAAGAGACGATGAAGATCATAGTATTTGGTGGCCGAGGTGACGTAGGGCGCCGCATTGTGGCCGAAGCGGAAAGGCGCGGACATCAGGTGAGTGTTGTGGTGCGCTCCGCAAGCCAGCTGGAGGCGCTGCCGCCTGAGCTCAACGGCGTTGTGGCCGATGTGGCGAACACGAAGAAGATCACCGAACTGATGGCCCAACATGATCTCGCAATCAGTGCCGTCCGCCCGCCTGACGGCGGCGAAGAGGCCCTTGTGCCGCTCACGCGCTCGGTGCTCGATGCCGCGGCTGAAGCCGGTATTCGGGTGCTTATTGTGGGGGGTGCGGCAAGTTTGAAGATGCCTGACCAAAGCGACACAACGGTCTTGACCGCAGATGGCTTCCTGCCCACCTCAGTAGTACCGATCGCCCGTGCGAGCAACGCTCAATATGAGATGTTAACCGATGAGAACGAAGCCAACTGGGCCTATCTTTGCCCGCCCGCGCAATTGCAGCCCGGCGCGCGCACTGGGACCTATCGCGTTGGTTCAGACCGGCTGCTGGTGGATAGCGCAGGAAGCTCCAAGATTTCGATGGAGGATTTTGCCGTGGCAATGATGGATGAAGCCGAGGTGCCGCAACACCGGATGGCCCGGTTCACCGTGGCCTATTAGATGTCCTGAGCACTTGGAAATGAGGAGAAAAAGATGACTGGTAAAGCCCTCACACGACCGTCTGAGACGGTTCAAACCCATCGCCCTCCAGAAGATCTCAGCGACAGGGTGGCGTTTGGCTTTGTGAAGCTGCTGCGTTTCGTGGCTGATCGGTTTTTCGCCAAGCGTTATGGCCATCGCGCCGTTGTTCTGGAAACAGTGGCCGCAGTTCCGGGCATGGTGGCCGGCCTGCTGCAGCACCTGAAGGCGCTGCGCCACATCCGGGATGACGCGGGCTGGGTGCGCGAGTTGTTGGACGAAGCTGAGAATGAACGCATGCATCTGATGACGTTCGTGCAGATTGCTCAACCCACATTGCTTGAGCGCATGGTGATCATGATCACTCAGGCCGTGTTCTACAACTTTTACTTCTTCCTCTACCTCTTCGCCCCGAAAACCGCGCACCGGGTGGTGGGCTATTTTGAGGAAGAGGCGGTCACCAGCTACACCCAGTATCTGGAACAAATCGACAGCGGCCGGCAGGAGAACGTGGCGGCTCCGAGGCTTGCGATCGAGTACTGGGATCTTGCACCTGATGCGAGGTTGCGTGAGGTGGTGGTGGCAGTGCGCGCCGATGAGGCTGGACACCGGGACCGCAACCACGGCTTTGCCGACAGCCTGAAGCGCGGCGAGCAGCCCGTGGGCATCCATCATACTGCACCGGCGCCATGAAAGAGCTTCCAGAAGGCCTCACCCCCTACAGGCGCACGCCCGTCTTTACCGAAGAAACCGTGCCCGCGGGCTTGCTGCGGGACCATCAGACCAAGGCCGGTGTCTGGGGGGTGATCGAGGTGAGCGCGGGCCGGCTGCGTTACACCATTCCCTCAAGCGGGGAGGTGGTGGAGCTGCATGCGGGGCTGAAAGGCATCGTGGAACCGGAAGTGCCCCACCATGTGACGCCGCTGGGGGAGGTGACATTTAGTGTGGAGTTTTGGCGGTAATACACGCTTGCGTACTGCACTTCCGTCATCCCCGCGAAAGCGGGGACCCATAGCTCACATCTGACCCTTGTCTGAGAAGGCCCTCGCTTTCGCAAGGATGCAGCTAGGCGTCCAAAAACCGCACCATGTGCTGCGCCACCTGTTCACCGGCCTCCAGCAGGATCGAGTGCTTGTACTCCGGCAAGATCACCAGCTCCGCGTCGGGCAACGCCGCGGCAATCTGCGTGTTCAAACGCGGATTGCAGCCCCCGTCAAATTCACCGGTCAGCACAAGAGACCGCGCGGTCACCTCATGCAGCCAGGGGCTCATCTCCGTGCCCGCATAAATGCGGAACACGTTGAGAAAGATCTCAGGGTCCGTATCCACCACCTGTTTCAGTCGCCGGTCCACAATATCCCGGTGCTCCTCCACAAACCGGTCCGTATACCAGCGGTCAATCAGGGTACCCAAAACCTCAGGGATGCCCTTGGCCTCCATGGCCTTCACCACGGCCCACACTTTCGCGCTGTCGTCTTCAGTGCGAAAAGCGGCCGTAGACAACAATCCGAGAGACAAAACCCGGTCCGGATAGGCGCGCGCATAAGCCGGGCCGATCATGCCGCCCAGGGAATGCCCGGCAAAGTGAGCCTCGCCAATTCCCAGCTTCTCCCGCAAGGCCTCCAGATCGGCCACCAATTCGTCCAGCTCAAATTCTCCGTCCGGCGTCGGTGAAGCCCCATGGCCGCGCAGGTCATAGCTGATGCAGGTGAAATGCTGCGTCAGCGTGGGCAGAACGAAGCGCCAGGTGTCCCGCGCCGCGCCAATGCCGTGGATCAGGAAGAGCGGAGGCCCGTCGCCCTCCACCGTGTGGGCGCACTCGATAACCGCACTCATTCTGCGGCAACCGCCGGTGGGGTTTGCGCGAAATGGGGCATCACTTCCTCGGCCATGCGCTGAATGGCATCCAGCGTGTCTTCCTGGCTTGCGCCGAAATTGATGTTGAACACCATGCGGTCGACGCCCGCCTCCGCATAAGGCCCAAGCTTATCAATCATCTCCGAAGTGGTGCACACCAGAATGCTCTCGCCCAACTCCTCAGCGCTTTGGGTGCGGGGCAGGGGGCGGATCATGCCGGCATCTACCAAACCTGCGCCGGTATAGAGATTGTCGAACCGGCTGTAATAATCGTTGGCCGCCTCAATCTTTGCCCGCTTGTCGGCTTCATCGTTGGCCAGGAACCCAACGCGCGACAGAGACAAGGTCAGCTCTTCGCCCTTCTCGCCCGCATCCGCCTTGCCCCTGTGGAACGCGTCCACCTGGTCCAGCATGCGCTGATGGTCGCCGGAGAGGGGCGTGGTCTGAATGTGGAAGCCGCGCTTGGTGGAATGGTAGATCGCTTCGGGCGTCACTGCGCCGATCATCATGGGCGGCCCGCCGGCGCGCACCGGGCGCGGCATGATGGTCATGGGCTCAAATTTGTAGTATTTGCCGTCCCACGACACTTCCTCTTCGGTCAGGAGTGCTTGCAGCACGTTGAGGCTCTCATCGAACTTCTCACGGCTGTCCTCCAGCGGCACGCCCAGCCGGTCCATCTCAAATTTCCAGGCCCCGCGGCCCACGCCCAGCAAGAGCCGGCCTTCGGTGAGAATATCAGCCACCACCAATTCGCCCGCATAGGTGCGCATGTCGTGGATGGGCAGCACGGCAACAGCGGTCATGATGTTCACATGCTGGGTGGCGCTGGCGATCTTCACTGCGAACTGAAGAGGCGCCGGCAGCATTAGAATATTGATGATGTGATGTTCCGTCAGGGTCACCGATTCATAGCCCAGCTGGTCCGCCAGAACCGCTTGCTCCAACATGTCTGCGTAGAGCCGGTCGCCGCCATAGCTCTTGTCGGGATAATAGGCTGAAAGCTGAATGCTGAAATCCATCGCCGGGCACCTCATCTGATTGCTGCCCACGAGT
>JBCDIP010000339.1:0-4561 GCA_038748855.1 Pseudomonadota bacterium | reverse complement strand
GTGCTCGCTGATATTCCAGGTCTCATTGAAGGGGCACATGAAGGTGCGGGAATTGGCGACAGATTCTTAGGTCACATCGAGCGCTGCGCTGTGCTGCTCCATTTGGTCGATGCCACCAATGAAGATCCAGCTGCGTCCTACAAAACCATCCGCCGCGAACTGGTGGCTTACGGAAACGGCCTGGAAAGCAAGGCAGAACTGGTCGCGCTCACGAAAGCAGATGCGCTGGGCGAAGACGAGCTAGCAAAGAAAGCCTCTGCCCTAAAGGAAGTCAGCAGTACCCCTCCCCTTATCATCTCAGGCGTTTCCGGTCAGGGCGTGCGCGAGGCCATGGGCGCATTATACTCAGTCATCGAAGCCCACCGCGCCAAAGAAGCCACCGAAGAGACGGCCGAAGCCGCAACGGGCTGGCGGCCTTAGCACTCATGTCTTTTGACCTCAAAATCGAAACAGCCAAACGGGTTGTGGTGAAGATCGGTTCTGCTCTTTTGGTGGACATGGCCACGGGCACGCTGCGCGAAGACTGGCTCAACTCGCTCGCCGCCGATCTGGCCACGTTGAAGACCGGCGGAGCAGACGTTCTGATTGTCTCCTCCGGCGCCATTGCGTTAGGGCGCCGCGTTCTGGGCTTCAAGCAAACCCGCCTCAAGCTGGAAGAAAGCCAGGCCGCTGCCGCCGTGGGCCAGGTGGCGCTTGCGCATGCTTGGCAGAAGGCTCTGGACACAGAAAACCTGATCGCCGCTCAGGTACTTTTGACCCTCAATGACACCGAAGAGCGCCGACGCTATCTCAACGCGCGCAGCACCATCACCGCTCTTCTGGCGCGCGGTGCTGTACCCGTGATCAATGAGAACGACACCGTCGCCACGACAGAAATCCGTTATGGCGACAATGACCGCCTGGCCGCCCGGGTGGCCAGCATGATCTCAGCGGATTGCCTCGTTGTGCTGTCGGATGTGGACGGGCTTTACACAAAGGCGCCGGACGCAGATGGCGCCCAGCATATCGGCCACGTGACGGAGATAACCCCTGCCATTGCCGGCATGGCCGGCCAGTCTGCCACCGATGTGGGCACCGGCGGGATGGAAACCAAAGTGAAGGCTGCACGAATCGCTATGGAGGCCGGCGCGGCGATGGTGATTGCGTCTGGGAGGGTGCCCAATCCGATTGCTCAAGTGATTGACGGCGCCCGGTGCACCTGGTTTCAGCCGGGGGCCAGCCCACAAGCCGCCCGCAAACGTTGGATCGCCGGCACGCTGGATCCACTGGGGCGTCTCACCGTGGATGATGGCGCCTCCAAAGCGCTCTCAGCCGGGCGCAGTTTGCTGCCGGCAGGCGTGGTGCGCGTGGAGGGCCGGTTTGCCAAGGGCGATGCGGTGGCTATCGTCAACGGCGCCGATGAAGAGATTGCCCGAGGACTGGTTGCGTATGACGTGGACGAGGCTGCCAGGATCGCCGGGCGAAAGAGTGCTGAAATTGAAGAGGTTCTGGGCTACCGTGGGCGCGATGAGTTGATCCACCGGGACGACCTGGTGTTGAAGGGGACATGAGATGAGTGCGGTTTATGAGTTGGAAGGCGATCTGGCAGCCGAAATGAGCTTGCTCGGCAAGCGGGCCCGTGAAGCAGCCAAAGTGCTGGCCAATGCGGGCACTGAGGCGAAGAATGCCGCATTGGCCGCAATGGCGCTAGCAGTTCGGGCGAATGTGGAAACCATCCTGAGCGCCAATGCCAAAGACTTGGAGGCGGCCCGCAATGCAGACTTGCGCGCCTCGTTCATAGATCGGCTGACATTAACGCCTGAGCGCATCGAGGCGATGGCAAAAGGGCTGGATGACATTGCCGCCCTGCCCGATCCGGTCGGCGAAACCTTGGCGAGCTGGGAGCGGCCCAATGGGCTGAAGATCTCGCGGGTGCGCACCCCAATTGGCGTGATCGGCATCATCTATGAAAGCCGTCCAAATGTAACGGCTGATGCGGGCGCACTCTCCATGAAAGCTGGCAACGCAGCGATCCTGCGCGGCGGCTCGGACAGCTATCACTCCAGTGGTGCAATCCTCGCTTGTCTGCAAAAGGGGCTGAAAGACGCCGGCCTGCCGGAGACGGTGATCCAATCTGTGCCCACCACGGACCGGGCGGCCGTCGGCATGATGCTGAGCGGATTGGACGGGTCGATCGATGTAATCGTACCGCGCGGTGGTAAGGGCCTGGTGGGCCGGGTTGAAGCAGAAGCCAGAGTTCCAGTGTTCAGCCACCTTGAAGGTATCTGCCACGTCTATGTGGATAAGGGTGCAGAAACCCAAATGGCCGTGGACATTGCAGTGAACGCCAAGATGCGGCGAACCGGGATCTGCGGAGCAGCCGAAACCATCCTTGTGGACGCGGCAGGCGCCGGCGATCACTTGAAGCCGCTGATCAATAAACTCATCGAAGCCGGCTGCACCGTGCGCGGCGATACCGCCGTTCAAGCTGTTGACGGGCGCGTAGAGGCTGCCAGCGAGGAGGACTGGTCCACCGAGTATCTGGACACAATTGTCTCCATGGCCGTGGTTGACGGGGTGGATGCCGCCATGGACCATATCCGCACTTACGGCTCAAACCACACCGAAGCGATTGTGACCTCTGATGACGCAACTGCCGAGCGGTTCCTGACTGAGCTGGACAGCGCCATCGTGCTGCACAATGCCTCCACCCAGTTTGCCGATGGCGGCGAGTTCGGCATGGGCGCAGAGATCGGCATTGCCACGGGCAAGATGCACGCCCGCGGCCCGGTGGGGCTGGAGCAGCTCACGAGCTTCAAATATGCGGTGCGCGGGTCAGGCCAGACCCGTCCGGACTAGCCGCCAGAGCGCAACACCCGTGCTTCGTCTCCCCGCATTTTCGCCTGGTCAGCGCATTGGCCTGTTCGGCGGCTCGTTCAATCCGGCCCATGCGGGCCATTTGGCGACTGCGTCCGCCGCCCTTAAGCGCTTGCAGTTGGATGCGGTCTGGTGGCTGGTTTCCCCGCAAAACCCGTTGAAGAGCACTGACGATACGGCGGACTTTGCCAAGCGGATGGAGGACACCAAAGCGCTGGTGCGTCATCCACGCATGACGGTGAGCGATGTTGAACAACAGCTGGGTTCCACCTGCACGGCAGAAACGCTCACCGGTTTGGCCCCGGTGCTGGATCGCGGCCATTTCGTATGGATCATGGGAGCAGATTCTTTTGCTGAGCTCCACCGCTGGTATGACTGGAAAAACCTCCCAGCAACCCTGCCTTTGTGCATTTTTGATCGCCCGGGCCATGGCCTTCGCGCGCTTCCCTCGCCGGCCGCTCTGACTTACGCTCATGCCCGCATGGATGCCGCTGATGCCCCCCTTCTGGCGGGCAGCCGTCTTCCGGCCTGGGCGTTCATCACTTGGCCGCTCAGACCGGAGAGCTCAACTGCCCTCAGAAATGATCCAAGAGGCTCCTGAGAGCACTAGATAATCTGGTCAAAGTCATCCACGAGCGTTGGATCGCGATAGGGATTGACGAAACCCTCCAGGTAGATGCCCGCATCAACGGCCTGAAGATCTTCACCCTCCCCTAGAATTATAATGTCTGTTGCGCCCGTGGCGACATTCACATCGCTGTCGAATGCATCGAACGTGTTGCCACCAGCATCCTTCTCGCTGAAGTCAAATGCGGCCACATCCCTGAACACGATCGTGTAGTCGCCCTCCCCCAAGTGATCGAACCGATACGTGCCGTCAGTTTCAGACTGGGCCTCATTGAGCAGCCGGCCATCGGCACCCTTCAATTGAACCCGGACGTGGGGTATCCCGGCTTCACCATTGTCCAGCAGCCCATTATTGTTCTCATCGACCCATACCCGGCCGCTGATCGAGCCCTGGTTGGCATCTGGATCTGGCTCCGGGAAGTCGACGATTATGATACCGGCATTCATCGCCTCATCGTGCGGGCCGGATCCAAGTGTGAAGGTGTCTGTTCCACTTCGCACCACGTTCACGTCACTGTCGATCTGATCTGGGGCATTATCGGCTACGTGCTTTTCCGTGAAGTAATAGTTGCCGGTGAACTTGAAAGTGATCGCATAGTCCCCCGAATCCAGACCATCAAACTGATAGTTGCCGTCCGCATCTGAGGTGGTTTCAGCGACAAGGTTTCGCGCGCCATCGAACAACTGAACCACAAGGCCTGAATACCCGCCTTCACTCCCATCCATGACACCGTTTTGGTTATCGTCGAACCACACTTTGCCGCCAACAGACGCGAGCTCTGGTTCGTCGAACAAATAGGACGTATCAACGGTCTTGTCGTCGAACTGTAGTTGAACGTTTGCGGGCAGGATCTCAAAGCCCGCATCGTTCCAGACAACAACCCCTTCGCCATCTTCCGTGACATCCCACCCCCAATCAGACGAGGCGCCGCTCAATTGATGAACGGAAGTGTCGCCAAACAGGACTGAGGTATCGACCGTTCTGTCGGAGAACTCCAGTTTGACGTTGGCTGGAAGGATCTGAAACCCGTCGGCGTTCCAGACCACAACGCCCTGCCCGTCTTCCGTCAGAGACCAG
>JBCDIP010000338.1:0-4569 GCA_038748855.1 Pseudomonadota bacterium | reverse complement strand
GTAAACCAGGGCACCAAGCTCAATGTGAGCCAAGGGGCCATGGTGGTGATGAACCCAACCGGGGAAATCGTCGCCATGGTGGGCGGCAAATCCTACATCAAAAGCCAGTTCAATCGGGCCGTGAGTGCAAAGCGCCAGCCCGGGTCGGCCTTCAAACCATTTGTCTATCTCTCGGCGGTGGACATGGGCTTTTCCCCAAATTCCATCGTCGAAGATGAACGCTTCTGTATCGATCGCTGGTGTCCGGAAAACTATAATAAGAAGTACTACGGCCAGGTCACCCTGAGGTCTGCCTTGGCCCGCTCGATCAACACCGTGGCGGTTCGCCTGGCCGTGGAAGCAGGACCTGCCCTGGTGGTCTCCAATGCGAAGCGTCTGGGCATCAAATCCAAGCTTGAAACGCTGCCGTCTATAGCTCTTGGCACTTCTGAGGTGAGCCTTTTGGAGCTGGTGGGCGCTTACGCACCATTTGCCAATGGCGGACGCGGCGTCTTTCCCAACGTCATTAAGCGGATCGTCTCCACCGATGGACGCATCCATTACGAGCGCAAGGGCTCAGGTCCAGGCCAGGTGCTTGATCCCACAGAACTTGGCACCATGAACAATATGCTGGCAGCCGTCGTGAACGCTGGAACAGGCAAACGCGCCCAGCTTCCAGGACGCGAGGTGGGCGGCAAGACCGGCACCACACAAAGCTACAAAGATGCCTGGTTCATTGGGTATACGGCGCAATATGTGGCCGGTGTCTGGGTCGGCAACGACAATTCCAAACCGACGAAACGGGTTACCGGCGGCTCGTTGCCCGCACAGATCTGGAAAGACGTGATGGTGGCCGCTCACGCTAATCTTCCAGCGGTTCCATTGCCCGGAGAAACACCATCGTCCGATACGGACTATTTGGGAGATTCATGGCCCATCGATGACTTCTTCGAAAGCGCCGGTCGGGCTGAGGAGACCATCACCACGTTCTTCCGCGATATCTTTGGAAACCGCCAAGGCGAACAAGGTGGGTTTGATCAGCCGCGCGCGCGCACCCAGCGGCCCAACAATGGGGTTCAAGACGATAATCGCTAAACGCCGTAGCGATGCAGTCCCCTGCCGTTTTGCTTAAGCCAATGCTTGGCGGTCTTTGTGTGCTGGCAATGCTGTTCCACAAGAGCCCAAAAGGCAGGCCCGTGGTTCATTTCTGCCAGGTGAGCAACCTCATGGGCGGCCACATAATCCAGCACATCGGGCGGCGCCATGACCAGACGCCAAGAGTAAGACAGCGCACCCGTCGACGAACACGATCCCCATCGGGAAGACTGATCGCGGATTGAGAGCCTTGAATACTTCAGCCCCATAGCCGCTGCATAATGATCGGATGCTGCGGAGAGATCGGTCCGGGCCTGAGCTTTTAGCCAGTCTTTGAGCCGGCGCGGCAGATGCTCACGTCGCCCTGAAACGCATAATGACGGCATTTCCACACCGCCGGTTCCCTCTTCACACCATACGGTCCGGCGAGGCGTGGGCCGATGGCAGATCAGATGCATCTCACCTCGAAACGGCACTTCAACACCATCTTCAAAGGCAACCGTTTCCGGCGTGCGTTTCAGCCTGGACGTAATCCAGGCGCTTTGTGAAATCGCAAAGTTCAAAGCCTCGCGCTGGGTCGTTCCCGGTGGCACGGTTAGGACAATGCCCTCACCCTTGGGGTTCATGCGCAGAATGATCCGCCGGGCCTGGGCATTGCGCCTAAAGATCACAGGCACTTCGGCGCCATCAATGACCAGGCCCGCGCGTTGCGGCTGGCCAGCCGGTCCAGGGTCAATCAGTTTTCGCAAAGCCGCCAGGGTCATTCGGGCTCACATCCGAATCAATCGTCATTGAGAACGATAATGCCCCAAACCGCGGGCAAGCAGTAGCAATTAGCCCGCTTTTGGATGGCTTAAAGTGAAGTCTGTAATCCGTGGAGCAATCTCAGCACGGAAACGCCCCCCGTTAAAGACACCATAATGGCCCACCTTGGGCTGCAGATAGTGCTGCTTCTTACGTTTCGGGATTTTAGAACAGATGTCGTGGGCTGCTTCGGTCTGCCCCACACCGGAGATATCATCCCGCTCGCCTTCCACCGTGAACAAAGCCACCTTCTTGATGAGGCTCGGATCAATCAGCTTGTCGCGGTGAGTGAAGGTGCCCTTAGGCAGGGCATGTTCGATGAACACCTTTTCGACCGTCTGAAGATAGAACTCCGCGGTCAAATCCATCACGGAAAGATATTCATCGTAGAACTCTTCGTGCTTTTCCGCGTTGTCACCGTCCCCCTCAACCAAGTGCCAGTAAAGCTCTTTGTGGGCATTCAAGTGGCGATCCAGGTTCATGGTCATGAAACCAGTGAGCTGCAAGAACCCGGGATAAACGTCCCGCATCATACCCGCATTGGGGAACGGCACCTTCTTGATCACGTTGCGCTTGAACCACGCCAAGCTGCGGGTTTCACAGAGTTTGTTCACCGCAGTGGGATTGCGCCGCGTGTCAATGGGACCGCCCATCAGGGTCATCGTTGCGGGCAGGCAAGGATAATCGCTCGCCGACATCAATGAGATGGCCGCCAAGACAGGGACAGATGGCTGACAGACAGCCATAACATGCACGTTTGGCCCAAGATGGCGCAGGATTTCGATGACGTAATCGATGTAGTCATCCAAGTCGAAGTGCCCTTGCGTCAGAGGCACATCGCGCGCATCTGCCCAATCGGTGATGTACACATCGTGGGTGTGCAGCATGGTTTCCACTGTGCCCCTCAAAAGCGTGGCATAGTGACCGGACATGGGCGCAACAATGAGCAGCGGGGGCTGTTCAGGCGAGGAATCGCGTCTGTCGATCTTCCTGAAGTGCAGGAGATCACAGAACGGCTTTGACCACACCACGTGTTCTTCCACCTTATAGGTGCCTTTGAGCGTGCTGATTTCCTCGATGCCGAACTCGGGCTTGCCATACCTGCGCGTAATGCGCTCGAACATATCGAGGCTGGCGGCAGTGACCTTTCCCGCCGGGGTTTCAGAGAGCGGATTTAAGGGATTCTTCCAAAAAAACCGACTCGCGTTTGCTGCAGCGCGCATAGGTGCAAGCGCGGCATGATTCATTTCATAGATATGATACAGCAAGCCCTCTACCCCTCAGAATTCCCGAAAATCAAAGTGTTGTACTCCCCACGCGCGCGGAGACTATCACTTGCGTTATTGCAGCGCAATAATGCCAAGAGTTACTTCTGCGCTGCACCGCGCCAAAGGTGTGGAGCACAACGCACATACTGATCGGGATAGACCGTTTCCACGCCCAAGCTGTGTGCTGCATGCCAGGCCCAATGAGGATCATCCATCACCGTACGGGCCAGCATGACGAAGTCAGCATGGCCATCGGCAACAATCTCCTCGGCCTGCTGAGCCGTCACGATCAAACCGACCGCCATGACCGGAATATCGATCTTTTGTTTAACCGCGCTGGCGAATCCCACCTGATAACCTGGGCCCGTGGTAATCTTCTGACGATGATCGACCCCGCCGGATGTGATGTCGATGAAATCACAGCCTAGTTCCTGAAGGGCCTGGGCGAACACGATCGTATCGTCCACCGTCGAGCCACCATCAACCCAGTCTACGGCACTGATCCGGACGCCCATGGGCTTCTCAGCGGGCCAGACGGCACGAACCGCCTCAAACACTTCCAAGGGATAGCGGATGCGTTTTTCGACGGTCCCGCCATACTCATCGGTGCGCTGATTTGAGAGGGGTGAAAAGAACTGGTTCAGGAGATAGCCATGCCCACCATGCAGCTCCGTGACATCGAAACCGAGGGCCTCTGAGCGTTCGGTGGCTTGAACAAACTCTTGCTTAACCGAAGCCAGACCGGCCGCATCCAATGCCTGCGGAACGTGCCAGTCAGGTGAGAACCCCACCGGCGAGGGACCAACCGTCTGCCAAGCGCCTTGATCTTCGGTGAGAGGTGCTGAGCCATTCAGCGGTGTGTTGCAGGACGCCTTTCGCCCGGCATGGGCGATCTGTATGCCAAGTTTGGCCACTCCATGGGTCCGGCAGAACGACACCACACGCTGCATAGCCGCCTGCTGCTCGTCATTCCAAAGACCTGCACATCCCGGGCTGATCCGTCCTTGAGCTGAGACGTGAGTGGCCTCCGTAAACAGCAAAGCCCCCGCGCCCATGGACAATTGCCCAAGGTGCATGAGGTGCCAGTCGTTCATAACGCCGTCATTCGAAACGTACTGGCACATGGGTGAAACGACGATGCGGTCACGCAGCTCAAGATCTCTGAGTTGGATCGGTGAAAACAATTTGCTCACGGGGATTATCTCTCTTGCAGATCTGGTATGGCCGGGGAGCGACGATAGTTGCACGTGGCCCACAGCACAAGCCAATTGACTAATCGTTTTAAGCCTTTAGACAGGTTCGATGCTTGAAGTCTGGATCCCCATCACCATTGCAGCCGCGTTCTTTCAGAACCTGCGGTCGGCTTTACAAAAACACATTAAGGGCAAGCTCTCCAACGCCGGAGCCGCTTACGCCCGTTTTT
>JBCDIP010000337.1:0-4575 GCA_038748855.1 Pseudomonadota bacterium | reverse complement strand
CCATCATTGTTGTCTTGCCGGCGCCATTTGGGCCGATGATGGCTCGCATCTCACCGGGCTCAACAATCAGAGAGAGGTTATTCAAGGCGCGAAAACCATCAAAGCTGACAGACACCCCGTCCAGATAGAGAATAGAATTGGCGGTTGTGCTCATTGCGTTGAGCCTTCCGTAGAGGGTTTTGCCGACCGGGTGATGACGGTTGGTGCAGAAAGACGCGGCCAATGAGCCTGAATGAGCCCCACAATCCCTTTGGGAAGCAGCAGGGTGACGGCGACAAACAGACCGCCCAGGGCAAACAGCCAAAGCTCCGGTAGCGCCCCTGTGAACCAGGTTTTGGCGAAGTTCACCAAGACCGCTCCAACAATCGGGCCGAAGAGGGTGCCGCGTCCGCCAACGGCAACAGCGATAACGATCTCAATGGAATTGGCGGGCGAAAACTCGCCGGGGTTGATGATGCCCACCTGCGGCACATAAAGGGCCCCGGCAATGCCCGCCAGGCAGGCCGAAATGACAAACACTGCAAGTTTATAGCGCTCGACACGATAGCCCAGAAAGCGCACACGGCTCTCAGAATCGCGGATCGCTTCCAACACCTTGCCCGCACGCGAGCGGGTTATGAGACGGCACACCACAAACCCGAGACCCAGGGCAATAGCGGATGCGGAGAACAGAGCCGCTCTGGTTCCCGGCGCCTGCAGCGAGAAGCCCAGAATGTCCTTGAAGTCGGTCAGGCCATTGTTGCCGCCAAAGCCCAGGTCGTTCCGGAAGAACGCCAACATGAGCGCGTAGGTGAGCGCCTGAGTGATGATGGAAAGATAGACCCCGGTCACGCGGGAGCGGAATGCGAACCAGCCAAACACAAAGGCCAGGGCGCCCGGAACGGCAACAATCATAAGTGCAGCATAGGCAAAGCTGTCGAACCCCAGCCAGAACCATGGGAGCTCCTGCCAATTTAGAAACACCATGAAATCGGGTAACTCGGGGTGGCCGTAAACGCCCCGAGATCCGATCTGGCGCATCAAATACATGCCCATGGCATACCCTCCGAGGGCAAAGAACGCGCCGTGCCCCAGTGAAAGGATGCCGCAAAAACCCCAGATCAAATCAACTGACAGGGCAAGCAAGGCAAAGCAAAGATATTTGCCCATCAGGCCGATCGCGTAACCAGATACATGAAAGAAAGAGCCTGGCGGCACCAGCAAATGCAGTGCCGGGAGGATGATGGACACAAGCACCAGTCCCGCCAGGAAACCATAGCTCCATCGATCCAGAGAGCGTGAGAGAAGACGCACGATCATGCTTCGATCCCTCGGCCCTTAAGCGCAAAGAGACCGCGCGGGCGCTTCTGAATGAACAATATGATGAAGACGAGAACGAAGATCTTGGCCAGGACAGCACCCGCATAGGGTTCCAGAAACTTGTTTGCCACGCCAAGGGTCATGGCACCAACCAAGGTGCCCCAAAGATTGCCAACGCCGCCGAACACGACCACCATGAAGCTGTCGATGATATAGCTTTGCCCCAGGTTTGGGCTCACGTTATCAATCTGGCTGATGGCTACCCCGGCGATGCCGGCTATGCCTGATCCGAGCCCGAACGTAAGCGCATCAATCCACTTGGTTCTGATGCCCATGGCGCCTGCCATTTGCCTGTTCTGCACCACTGAGCGCATCTGAAGGCCGAAGCTGGTCCATCGCATGGCTGCGTAAAGACCGGCGAATATGAGCAAGGCGAACAAGATGATGTAGAGCCGGTTCCAGGTCAATGCGAGTTGCCCGAGTTCAACCGAACCGGACATCCAACTGGGATTGCCAACCTCGCGATTGTTGGGCCCAAAGATCGTGCGCACAGCCTGTTGCAAGATGAGCGAAACGCCCCACGTGGCCAATAGCGTCTCCAAAGGCCGGCCGTAGAGGAAACGGATAACACCACGCTCCAAAGCGATGCCCACGCAGCCGCTGACCAAAAACGCCAACGGAATGGCAAACAGCAATGACCAGTCGAAGAGGCCGGGAAACGACGTACGCAGTAACTCTTGAACCGCGAACGTGACATAGGCCCCCAGCATCACCATCTCGCCATGCGCCATATTGATCACGCCCATCACGCCGAACGTTATGGCAAGACCGATTGCGGCCAGCAGGAGGACCGATCCCAGGCTCAGGCCATAAATGACGTTCTGAGCGCCCGACCAGAGTGCAAGTGTCCGTTCAATCTCAGCGATGGCCTGGCTTGCAGCGGCCTGCTCGGCGCCCTTGGCTGCCGCGCCGAAAGTGGACAAAAGTGCGATTGCTTCCTGGTTCCCCATCTGGCGGATTGTGGAGATTGCCTCAAGTTTGTCTGCTTCGCCCGCAGACCCCAAAAGAGTGATGGCCGCCTGGGCGCGCTCCATGACCGAGCGTACCTGCGGATCAGTCTCGACCTTGAGCGCGGCAGTCAGGAGCGGCAGCGCAGAGGTATCGCGGGATGCAAATATGGTTTGTGCCGCGGCCAATCTTTGTGCCGCATCGGGCGCGCGCAGTGTCAGTGTGCCGAGGGCATTGCGAATCGCTTTTCTGAGGCGATTGTTGGTTTTGACGCGTTTAAGGGCAGACTTTGCGATCTCACCGGCCGGTTCCCCGGTTGCAGCCAACTGGTACCCGTCGGCGTCCGTCTTGATCACCAAGCGCTTGCCCGGATTGGCCACATAAAGCTTTCGCTTGGAAAGGGCTTCCAAAACAGTCTGTGCCCGCTCATGACCGCTTGCAGCGACATCGTTGATCGCGGTCAGTCTTTTCTTGAAGCTCTTCTCCGCCAGGCCCGCGAGTGCTCTGGGAAACTCATTTGCTGCCAATGGGCTGACCATGGCGATCAGGCACAGGAGAACGAGACTAAGAGATCGGGCGAGCTTCATGTTGTCCGAAAGTTGATTAACGGGAAAAAGAGTTGGAGTGGCGGCGCGGCACTTTTCGGGGGGGAATACACCGCGCCGCCGTCCTCACTCAGACGCAAGGAGACCTTGCGCCTAGTTGCCTTGTCCGCCGCACTTGCCGGTCTTCACGTTGAAGTTGCCGCAGGACAAGGGCTTTCTCCAATCAGAGATCAGGTCTTTGGAGCCCGGCAGGTAATCCGACCAGGCATCTCCCACGACCTGGCCGGACGTTTGCCAAACCGTTTCGAACTGACCATCCTCTTGGATCTCACCGATCAAGACCGGCTTAGTGATGTGGTGGTTCGGCATCATGGCCGAATAGCCACCCGACAAGTTGGGAACCGTCACACCGATAATGGCGTCACCGACCGCGTCGGGATCGGTGGTGCCGGCCTTCTTCACAGCTTCAACCCACATGTTGAAGCCAATGAAGTGCGCTTCCATCGGATCGTTGGTCACGCGCTTTTCGTCCTTGATGAAGGCCTTCCAATCTTCAACGAACTTGGCGTTCACCGGAGCCTCGACGCTCTGGAAGTAGTTCCAGGCCGCCAAGTGGCCGACCAGTGGTGCGGTGCTCAAACCGGCCAATTCTTCTTCGCCCACTGAGAAGGCCACCACGGGAATGTCTTCAGCCGAAACTCCCTGGTTGCCCAGTTCCTTGTAGAAGGGCACGTTGGCATCGCCGTTGATGGTCGAGACCACAGCAGTCTTCTTGCCCGCCGCGCCAAACTTCTTGATGTCGGAGACGATTGTCTGCCAGTCGGAATGCCCGAACGGAGTGTAGTTGATCATAATGTCTTCCGCCGCGACGCCCTTAGACTTCAGATAAGCCTCCAGGATCTTGTTTGTTGTGCGCGGATAGACATAGTCCGTGCCGGCCAGGACCCAGCGTTTGACGTTGCCGCCTTCCTCACTCATCAGATAGTCGACGGCAGGTATCGCCTGCTGGTTCGGGGCGGCCCCGGTATAGAAGACGTTCTTGGAGCTTTCCTCGCCCTCATACTGCACCGGGTAGAACAGGAGGCTGTTGAGTTCTTCGAAAACGGGAAGAACAGACTTCCGAGACACAGAGGTCCAGCACCCGAAAACGGCTGAGACTTTGTCCTTCTCAATGAGACCGCGCGCCTTCTCAGCAAACAGCGGCCAGTTGGAGGCAGGATCCACCACCACGGGCTCGAGCTTTTTGCCAAGCAGTCCGCCCTTTTCATTCTGCTTTTCAATTAGCATGAGCATCACATCCTTCAAGGTGGTCTCCGAAATCGCCATGGTCCCGGACAAGGAGTGAAGGATGCCAACCTTGATGGTTTCTTCTGCGGAAACCAGCGCCGAGGACGACAGCAGTGCTGCGGCGGCGATGGTGGATTTTAGGCTCGTGCTGAGAAAGCGAGATTTAGGCATGACGGGGCTCCCGAAATTAGTTGCAATGCACAATGGCATTTCAATCGGCATGCCAGTTTTTCCTATTAATGCGGAAATTTTGTAATCTATTGATTTAAAAGAAATAAAAATGGTTCTTCGACTTTGCTTCAGCGGGTGTAAGCGCGCGCTTGGGTCCATCAATTAGGCAGTAGATTTTTGCAATGCACAACATTTAGTCAGGAACGGTCTTCGATAGTCGTCCTTTTTCGCCCGGGTAGCTCTGCGCTGGAAAGGGCATTTGGTG
>JBCDIP010000336.1:0-4594 GCA_038748855.1 Pseudomonadota bacterium | reverse complement strand
GACAACAAGGCGGGAACCACGTCCTCTAATGCTCTGCAGACCGTTACGCCTTCATCGATCAGCTCATCGCTCACATCAACGGGCAGAGACGTGTTGGAGCCATCTGGGATCTGGTTAAGCCGTCCGCCGATCAGAATCGGGGTTGAGAGCTCCAGGCGGGCGAGTTCTGCTTTCAGCTGCTGCACATAGGTCAGTGCAACACCATTGAGGGTGGAAACCGCGATGCAGTCTGCGCCGGATTCTGCGGCCTTGGCGGCCAGCTTATCGGCGTCTGTGGAAACACCACCATCCAGCACCGTGACGCCAAGCTCGTTCAGGGCATACTCCAGCAGCAGTTTGCCGTGCTCATGCACATCAGTGGTTGCCGCAAGCACAGTGTGCTGCGTGTCCTTAAGCAGCTCGCGTTCAGCAGGGGCCACTTCAGCCAGATGGTGCTCGGCCATGTCCTGCAGCTCCTCAACAAGCGAGGATTGCACAACGGGTGCGCGTCCCCTGAGCGCGGTCTGATCCTTCTGGCCCGCGCCGAATAGCTCTTCAAGCCGCTTACCCTCTAAGCGCCGGAGGGTCAGGAGCAGTTCGACAGCATCCTGCGTGTCCACTCCGGCCTCTGCCAGGCCCGCCAGCACATTGTCTTTGAACTGATGGGCGCCTTGGACGATTTGGTTCGCCAGGTCCTTGGCCTCATCCAAGTTGATCAAACCTTCATATTCCTCAGCGTGCTCGACCATGCGGCCGGCAAAGAGCTGGGCATCGATGATTTCATCAATGTCAGGAATGCGCTGGTTTTCAGTGACCGGGACGGGGTTGATGGCGTGTCCGGTGGCGCGGTGCTTCTGGCCAAGAATATCGGCGGTCAGATAGCTCGCCAGGCTGGCGAAGTTCTGAGCCGGTGTGCCTTTGTAGGCCACTGTGTTCCCATATATCATTGTGCCTGGGGTGTCTGTCACCTGAGCCAAGGCGAGATGGAAGGCCAGGCGTCTCGCCGGATCTGTGAAATGGTGTCCGTAGCAGTGAGAGATGGAGGCCCCGAGCAGATCCTCAACGATGTGGCGTTCAAGCAAAACCGCACCAAGACAAGAGGCGAGGTCGGTGAAGACGGCCGCATAGCCATCATCCAAGTTTGAGTGCACCAACACTTCAACGTCCTGCGCCGCGATCAGGGCAAGGGCGACGACGGTCGCTTCGGTTGCGCTGAGATCGTCATCATCGCCGGGAAGGCGAAACGTGAAGTATTGACCGAGGTTACCGATGGACGTTGATCCGGCCGCAAGAGCTGCTTGCGTGCTCTCAAGCGCAGCCGGGAAGCCCAGAACGAAGTCGCCGAAATGGGGCGCAACGGGCGCTTGGCGGGTGAGTGCGACGAAGTCTTCAACATCGTCCAAAATAAGCCCGGTGCCTTTTTGAGCCTCCCTGCGTTTGGCGCGCGTCTGGCCCATGGACCAATCCAGCGTGATGCCGTACCGGTCCACAGTGACACCATGTTTGGCTAAGGTCTCATACACCTCAGCCCAGGTGCGGCGTGACTTTTCCTGGTCGCGAAACCCCATTTGGGCGTGCTGCATGATCCGCCCTTGGACGGCCATCTGGCGTTTGAAGTCGCTTTCGCAGGCAACCCCGGTCTCCTTCAGGAACGCGCCTGGCTCCACCTTCCAGGTTTTGGCGTGCGTCCGTCCTTGCTCGATCAAAGCGGCGGTTTCCGGCAAACGGGTTTCGGGGAGGAGTTCAGATCTGCTCAGCGCCATCGGGCCAGCCTATCAACGGGGAAGCGGCGGGATCAATCGGAATCCCTGCGAAACAATAAGCGGCAGGTCCACCCAGCCGTCAAACCGCCGAGCAGGGGCGCAAGCCAGAAAAGCCAAAGCTGATCCACCGCCCAGCCTTCTGCGAAGAGGGCTGTTGCGGTTGAACGGGCTGGATTCAACGATGTGCCGGAAATGGCGAATGTGACGAAGTGGGACGCGCTGTAAGCAAAGCCCAAGGCGAGGGCCGCAAACCATCTGGTCACCTCTGGCCGGCTCACGCGCAAGAAGACAAGCACGAAGACGAAGGTCTGCAGTGCCTCCACAGCGAACACCGCTGCGGCGGGAAAGCCACCCGGGGAGTGGCGGCCGTATCCGTTTGCAGCGAACTCCAAAGGCTGGAAGCCCGGTTGAAGGGTCAAGATCAGAAAGAAGATGAGCCCAGCCAAAACGGCGCCGAACACCTGGGCAAGCGTATACCAGGCCATCTGCTTTGCCCGGATCTGCCCCAACATCCAAGCTCCGGCGGACACAGCCGGGTTCACATGAGCGCCGGATACCGGAGCAAACACAAAGTACACCACCGCCAGCGTAAACCCGGCTGAGAGGGCAATGCCCGTCAGCCCAACCCCCATCTCACCAAGCCGGGCAGAAGCAATGCTCGTGCCGCAGAGTGCACTGATCAGCACAAAGGTGCCCAGGGCTTCTGCAAGCAGTTTCTTGCGCATGAATTGGCTCCTGGCGTCCGGTCGGTTGCCCCTGATTGGCGTCGCATTTCAGCGTGCATTTTTGCGACGATTTTGCTAGTGCTTTTTCCGTTGTGGTGCATGCCGATGGCGTCGGCAGGAGCCAATGTGCTCTAACCCAACGCAACAAGGGGTCTGATAGCCCCTGTCCTGTACGCCCGGAGACTCGCTTCCGGGCGTTTTCTCTTAAGCACCCGGAAGTCCCTGATGACACGTGTGTTTGGAGATAAACCAATGAAACGCCAACAATTTTTGCAAATTCAAAATGGTGAAAAAGCTGTCCTTCCGTTCTCTGCGGGAGAGTATGAACGCCGTCTGACGGCGATCCGAACGGTGATGGAAAGGTGCGAGCTGGATGCCGTGCTGTTCACCTCAATGCACAATGTGGCTTATGCCTCGGGCTTTCTCTATTGCAGCTTCGGACGTCCCTATGGGTGCATTGTCACGGAAAGTGGCTGCACGACCATCTCAGCCAATATTGACGGGGGTCAGCCATGGCGGCGAAGCTTTGGCGACAATCTGGTCTACACCGACTGGGAACGCGGCAATTATGCGCGGGCCGTTGTGTCCCTGTTGAAAGGCGCACGCCGGATCGGCGTTGAGTTCGATCATATGAACGTGGCCATGAAGGCGGAGTTGGAGGCTGCGCTCCCGGGGGCCGTTTTCCAAGATGTGGCGCCAGCGGTCATGGAGACACGTCTAATCAAGTCCGCAGAGGAGATCGAACTCATCCGCGCCGGCGCAGCGGTGGCCGATATTGGCGGTTATGCCATCCGCGATGCGATCGTGAACGGTGCCACGGAAGTTGATATTGCCCAAGCCGGGCGTGATGCCATGGAACGGGAGATCACCCGGCGCTTCCCGCACAGCGAGGTTCGCGACACTTGGGTCTGGTTTCAGTCGGGACCGAACACAGACGGTGCCCACAATCCGCTCACAACACGGGCGGTGTGTCCTGGAGATATTTTGAGCCTGAACACCTTTCCCATGATCTCCGGCTACTACACGGCCCTAGAGCGCACGCTGTTCTTTGGAGAGCCGAGCGATGCACATCTGAGACACTGGGACCTTAACGTCAAAGTTCACCAGCGCGGTTTGGAGCTGATTCGCCCCGGTGCGAAATGCTCTGAGATCTGCACCGAACTGAACGCGCTCTACGAAGAGGCCGGTCTGCTCCACAGGCGGACGTTCGGATATGGCCACTCGTTTGGTGTTCTATCGCACTATTACGGGCGCGAAGCCGGACTTGAGCTTCGGGAAGATATCGACACGATCCTGGAACCTGGGATGGTGATTTCGATGGAACCGATGATCATGATTCCCGAAGGTGAACCCGGCGCTGGCGGCTACCGCGAGCACGATATTCTGGTGGTGACCAAGGAGGGTGCCGATAACATCACAGGTTTCCCATTCGGCCCGGCCCACAACATTGTGCCTGCGCAAAATCTCAAGGTTGCGTAGGGTTTATCGGCGTCCCGGTGTCCCAAAACCGGGGCGCTGCCCCATCAATCAGAGCATTTGGGTGGTTAACACTTTGGAGGGTATGGTTCAGCTTAGGTTCATCTCTGTTGAGCTAGATAAAACCCACGATTAACAAACAATTCGCACTGAGGTATGATGATCATAGTTGCGTTTCATCAGCCCAAATTGCGAATATGCAAAGGAACGACAAAATGAAATCTATTTTTGCAGCAGCGGCCCTGGCCACGGCATTTGTGTTCACTGCGCCTGTGGTAGGGATTGACGATGCTGATGCCAACAGCCGCAGAGATCGCATCCACGTTTGCGATTGGTACAGAACCAAAGCTCAATTTGCCTCCAAACGCGGCAATTTCGACAAGTCCGAGTTCTATTGGCACCTGTTCCGGGCCTGCATGAACCACCGGATCGACTAATCCTACCGGCCTTAACGGCACATCTCATCCGTCTTAAGGCCGGAGACCAGAAATGGTCTTCGGTCTGCTTGCTTATTTGAACAACTTCACCCTGTCGCCGGCGCCGTAATTTGTTTAACGTGCCGCCATGAACGTGCGACCCGAGATCAAGACGGGATACTCCGTCTGCCCCCACGATTGCCCTTCCACGTGTGCTTTAGAGGTTGAGGTTCTT
>JBCDIP010000335.1:0-4595 GCA_038748855.1 Pseudomonadota bacterium | reverse complement strand
CTTTGCAGAGAAGATCCTGAAGCCTGATATGCCGGGCAATATCATCTCTGCCGGCCTGCTCATCGGCTGTGTCTCTCTGCTTGTGCTTCAGCCTGACTTTGGCCAGACAATCCTACTGTGTGTGGTCTGGGCCATGATGCTGTTCGTCACCGGGGTCTCCTGGATTTGGATTTTCGGGCTGATTGCAGTGGGGGCCGGCGGCTTGCTGACGGCCTATCTCACCGTGCCTCATGTGGCCTCGCGCATTGACCGCTACCTCAATCCGGATGGCGGCGACACCTATCAGGTGGATATGGCCAAGGATGCTTTTGAGCGAGGCGGCGTTATGGGGACAGGACCTGGCGGCGGCAGCGTGAAGCAGATCATTCCCGATGCCCACTCCGATTTCACCTTTGCCGTGGCGGGCGAGGAGTTTGGGGCCATCGCCTGCATCGTGCTTTTGGGCATCTTCTGCTACGTGGTGGTGCGCGGCTTGAACAAAGCCATGAAGGAAGATGATCCCTTCCGCCGCATTGCCGTCACAGGTCTCGTCTCGCTGTTCGGCTTGCAGGCGGTCATCAATATGGGGGTCAATGTGGCCCTCTTGCCGGCCAAGGGCATGACCTTGCCCTTTATCTCTTATGGTGGCTCCTCACTCCTTTCGATGGCCTTCGCCATGGGTTTGGTTCTATCGCTTACCCGGCGACGCGCGGCTGGTAAGGTGCTGGACGATCTGCCGGCGCGCCCAATCGCTCAGCCCCAAATGGCAGGAAGCTAGGCCAGATGGCGATGGACTTTGACAGCGGCCTCAAGGGCCTCATCATCCTCTCTGCCGGGGGCACGGGCGGGCACCTGTTCCCGGCCCAGGCCACGGCAGAGGAACTGGTACGGCGCGGCTATGTCATCCACCTGCTCACCGATGATCGGGTGGAGGAATATGGCAATCGCTTTCCGGCCCAACAGGTGCACATTGTCCATTCGGCAACCCTGACCCCGAGACAGCCCCTCAAGGTGCCGGGCCAGCTTATCAAGCTCCTTTCCGGGGTGCGAGAAGCCCGCAACATTATCGGGCTTCTCGATCCTTTGGCCGTGGTTGGGTTTGGAGGCTATCCGTCCTTCCCGCCTCTGATCGCTGCCATGACCCGGCGGATCGACACCTTTATCCACGAGCAGAACGCCGTTGTGGGCCGGGCCAACAAGGTGCTGGCCCATGGCGTCACCTCCATCGCCTCATCCTTTCCCAAGATTGAGGGCCTCCCGCCGCGCGCCGAGCCCAAGGTTCGGTTCGTTGGAAATCCAGTCCGCGATGCCGTGCTGTCGGCGTCCTTCAAGCCCTACAGCGCTCCGGAGGCACACAGGCCATTCCGATTGCTGGTTTTTGGTGGCAGCCAGGGTGCGCGGGTGTTTTCTGAAATTGTACCTGCTGCGCTCCTGGCCCTGCCCAAGTCCGTGCGCAAGCTCCTGTCGGTCACCCAGCAGGTGCGCCCGGAAGATCTCGACGAAGTCCACGAGGCTTATCACGGCAGCGGCATAGATGTGGAGCTGGCGCCCTTCTTCTATGACATGCCGGAACGCGTCTCCAATTCCCACCTGATCATCGCGCGCTCCGGGGCCTCCACGATTGCCGAGCTGGCGGTCATAGGTCGCCCCGCCATATTGGTGCCGCTGCCCCATTCCCTAGACAATGATCAGCTGCTCAATGCGCGGGCCTTCACCACAGCCGGGGGCGGCTGGCTCATGGAGCAATCGGAGTTTACGCCGGAGAGGCTGTCGTCTTTGGTCACCAAGCTGCGCTACTCGGAGCGTGAGTTGCAGATCGCGGCCGACAGCGCAAAAGGCTTCGGCCGCCCCGATGCGGCGAGCCGCCTTGCAGATCTGATTGAAGAGGTGGCTGTGGACCGCGTCTTCAAGACCGATGACGTTGAAGATCCGGCCGAGCACGAATACGAACATTAGAGTTTAGGAGATCGCCTGTAATGGCCCATGCAAAGTTTGGCAAAGACATTGGCCCCATCCACTTCGTCGGGGTCGGGGGCATTGGCATGAGCGGCATTGCCGAAGTCATGAAGACCTTGGAATACACGGTCCAGGGCTCCGACATTAACGAGAGCGCCAACGTCAAGCGCCTGCGGGACATGGGCATTGAGGTGTCCATAGGACACCGCCCGGAAAACCTGGGCGAGGCCAAGGTGGTGGTGATCTCCAGCGCGGTGAAGGACGACAATCCGGAAGTTCTGGAGGCCAGGGCCCGCTTCCTGCCCGTGGTGCGCCGGGCCGAAATGCTGGCTGAACTGATGCGCTTCAAATCTACCGTGGCGGTAGGCGGCACCCACGGCAAGACCACAACAACCTCCATGGTTGCGGCCTTGCTCGACGGTGGCGGGCTTGACCCCACGGTGATCAACGGCGGCATCATCAATGCCTACGGCACCAATGCACGGTTGGGCTTAGGCGAATGGATGGTGGTGGAATCGGACGAATCTGACGGCACCTTCGTCAAATTGCCTGCCGATGTGGTGATCGTCACCAACATTGATCCGGAACATATGGACCACTATGGCGACTTTGATTCCCTGAGGGCGGCCTTTCACTCCTTTGTGGAGAACGTGCCCTTCTACGGCTTTGCCGTCATGTGCATCGACCATCCAGAAGTGCAGGCCCTTATTGGACGGATCACCGACCGGCGCATCATCACCTATGGACGCAACCCCCAGGCACAGGTCCGGATCGTTGATCTCTCCTACGATCAGAGCGACACCCATTTTGCCGTGGAGATCACCAACCGCTCTTCGAAGGAAGTCCACAAGATTGACCGGCTGCACTTGCCCATGCCGGGTGAACACAATGTTCTGAACGCCGCCGGAGCCATCGCGGTGGCGCACCGGCTGGGCGTGAGCGATGACCATATCCGAGGGTCTCTCAACGCATTCTCCGGGGTGAAGCGACGCTTCTCCAAAACCGGCGTGTGGAACGATGTGCCCATCTTCGATGACTATGGACATCACCCTGTGGAGATTGCTGCCGTGCTCAGGGCGGCGCGTGCGGTCACCGAGAGCCGGGTCATCGCCGTCATGCAGCCCCACCGCTACACCAGGCTGCACGATCTGTTCGATGAGTTCTGCTCCTGCTTCAACGATGCCGACACGGTGATCATCGCTCCGGTCTACACCGCTGGCGAGGACCCCATTGAAGGCGCGACCCACACTGCGTTAGTAGACGGCCTCGTCGCCCGCGGTCACCGTGATGCAAGAGCGCTCAAAGAGCCGGAGGATCTGCCGGGCCTGATCGCCTCCATCGCCAACCCGGGAGATGTTGTGATTTGTCTGGGTGCCGGCTCGATCACCCATTGGGCCAACGCGTTGCCGGATGAGCTCGCCGGCCTGGAAAAGACAGGGTGACCCATGAGCAGTGCGTTGTTTGACAGCTTGCCGCCGGTTAGGGGCCGCCTGCGCCCCAACGTGGAGATGGCCACACTCACCTGGTTCAAGGTGGGCGGGCCGGCTGATGCGGTGTTCGCACCGGCAGATGAGGATGATCTGGCTGAGTTCCTTGCTGCGCTTCCAGAAAGCGTGCCGGTCTACCCGGTCGGCATCGGATCTAACCTGCTCGTGCGTGACGGCGGCATAGAGGGGGTCGTTATCCGACTGGGCCGGGAGTTCGGCACGATCACCATTGAAGACGGCTTCAAAATCCGCGCTGGGGCCGCCGCGCCAGACGTGCGCGTGGCGGGGGCTGCCCTTGAAGCTGGTATCGGAGGATTAACCTTTCTGAGAGGTATCCCCGGCACCATCGGCGGTGCTCTGAGGATGAACGGTGGCGCCTATGGCCAGGAGACCAAGGACGTGCTGATTGAGGCACGTGCTGTGGACCGGCAAGGCAATCGCCACGTGTTGAGTGTGGACGAGATGAACTACAGCTACCGGCACTGTGGCGCCCCGGAAGATCTCATTTTTACATCCGCTCTTCTGCAAGGGGAGAAGGGCATTGCGGAAGAGATCTCCGCCGCCATGGACGCCATCACCGAGGCTCGTGAGGCCAGCCAGCCCATAAAGAGCCGCACCGGCGGGTCTACCTTCAAGAATCCGGAAGGACACAAGGCCTGGCAACTGATCGATGGGGCCGGCATGCGCGGCTTCCGCGTAGGTCCTGCTCAGGTCTCGGAGAAACATTGCAACTTTTTGATCAACGAGGGCGGCGCCACCGCGGCCCAAATTGAAGAGCTGGGCGAAACCGTGCGCGCGAAGGTTAAGGAAACCTCCGGAGTTGAGCTCGATTGGGAAATCAAGCGCATTGGCCGCTCGGCGGCCGGCTAAGGATGAGACTGAGCGAATGGAACCAACCGAGCTCGACAAGGCAAACCTGAGGGTTGATGTGCTCTATGGCGGCTGGTCCGCCGAGCGCGACGTGAGTGTGGCCACAGGCGAGGCCTGCGCACAGGCGCTGGCGCGGGCCGGGTTTGCCCGGGTGGAGTTGGTGGATGTGACGCCGGAGATCGGCAAAGTCATGGAGGAGCGCAAACCCCAGGTGGCCTTCAATGCGCTTCACGGCAAATGGGGTGAAGACGGCCACATCCAGGCCATTCTGGAAATGCTACGCATCCCTTACACCCATTCGGG
>JBCDIP010000334.1:0-4604 GCA_038748855.1 Pseudomonadota bacterium | reverse complement strand
CAGGTGGCCAAGCTGTTGGCCGAAGATCCCACCATGGAACGGGTCCCCATCACGGAGGCGGACGGGCTCGGAATGCCTGAGGCCGTCACGCCCGAAGGCGACCTCCGCACCCTGCCTAGTCATGGGCCGGGAATGGATGGCTTCTATGCGGCACGCCTGCGCCGGCGCGAAACTCACTCATAAAGGCCAAATAGCCCGAATTCGCTATTGGGATCAGCGTGTTACGCGAAATTGGGTTCGTTTCGCAGAAACACACTTTTCGGCGACACTTAAGGCTTGATGATCACCTTACCCATCACCTTGCGCTCCGCCAGAGCTTTCAGCGCCACCGGTGTGTCGGCCAAGCTGTAGGTCTTGTCAATGTGTGGACGGATTTTTCCTTCCGCCACCCAGTTCAAGATCATTTCCATGTTGCTGCGATGAGCCTCCGGCGTGCGCTGGGCGAACGAGCCCCAAAAGACGCCAACCAACGCGCATCCCTTCAGAAGCACAAGATTCAAAGGTATCTTAGGGATTGTTCCGGCAGCGAAACCAATCACCAAAAAGCGCCCGTTCCACGCCGTCGCCCGCACAGCTTGCTCGGCCAGATCGGCACCCACCGGATCATAGACCACGTCGGCCCCCTGGCCGCCGGTCATCTCCTTGAGCGCGTCTTTTAGGCTGACTTCACTGTAATTCAGAGTGTCATCGGCCCCAAGCTCACGGCAGAACGCCAATTTCTCCTCAGACGAAGCACACGCGATCACCCTGGCACCCATAGCCTTGCCGATTTCCACAGCAGCCTGGCCCACACCGCCAGCCGCGCCGAGCACCGCCAATGTCTCACCAGGTTGCAAATCGGCCCGGTCCCGCAGTCCATGAATAGTGGTGCCGTAGGTGACGGTAAGCCCAGCCGCCGCCTCAAAGCTGATGGCATCCGGCAAGCCGATGACCTTCTCCGCCGCCACAACCATCTTCTCTCGGCAGGCGTTCCAGCCTGAGTACGCCATAACCCGTTGCCCGGCCTCAAACCCGCTCACGCCGTCGCCCAGCGCTTCAACGGTGCCGGCAAACTCCGCACCCGGCGAAAAGGGGCGGTCGGGCTTATACTGATACTTGTCCTCAATAATGAGCGTGTCGAAGAAGTTGAGGGCGGCGGAATCCACCTTAATAAGCACCTCGCCCGGCCCGGGTACCGGTTCATCCACCTCTTCCAAAACCAGAGTGTCGGGCGGACCCGGTTGTTTGCTGACAATCGCCTTCATGGGACTTGCGCTCTCCTGCCAATTCTTCTGCCAGAGGCGTACTCCAAACCCCGCCATCAATGCAATGGCGCACGTCTTGATCAATCAGCACCAATTGGCCGATAAGGAGCACAAGAACACCAAACGGATGACCAGCATGCGTGGCTATTTCGCCATAGGGGTTGAAGGAATTTCCAAGCCTATGAACGTGGGCAACATGGTCCGCTCGGCCCATGCCTTCGGGGCGAGCTTCGTGTTCACCGTGGCGGCGCATCCAAAAGCCGGCCGAGCCCCATCAGACACCTCGAAAACCCACAGCCAGTTGCCGTTTTACCGGTGGTCGTCGGTGGAGGATATGGCCTTGCCCGCTGATTGCGTTCTGGTGGGAGTTGAGCTGTTGGACGAAGCGATCAACCTCCCCAGCTTTCGCCATCCGGCGAAGGCGGCCTACGTCTTCGGACCGGAGCGGGGCAGTTTGTCGCCTGAGATGCTGGCCCGCTGTAAACACACCATCAAAATCCCCACATCCTTTTGCATCAACGTCGCAACAGCAGGCTCAATTGTAATGTATGACCGTGTTACCAGCCTGGGCAGTTTTGCCCGCCGACCCACAATGCCCGGCCAAGCCCCGGAAGCCCTTAAAGAACATGTGCAAGGCGGGCCGAGAATACGGACCAAACCATCGGAAGCTTGAACAATGGTTTTCGCAACATCCACTTCCCGTTAACCGATTGTTGACCATAATCGAGCGGCGAACTAAACAGTTGCCAAATTTTTGCCCTGATCGGGCGACAGGGATGAAGACCGGGCAACATGAGGCACGACAGGCGGACAAATCAGTTGGCAGCGTATAGGCTTAGCTGTGCAACCGAGACGTTCAGCCGATCCTGAGGACGACATGACGAAATTGCCAAAACTGCAACTCAAAGGCCTTGCCGCGCTAGCCGGGCTTATTGCACTCAGCACCACAGCTTTGGCCCAGGAGCCGCAATCCATCGGCACCTTCGGCAAGTGGACGGCATATTCCCTCAAAGGAGGCTCGGGCACTGAGTGCTACATTGCATCCAAGCCGATTGACACCGAGCCGAAGGATGTGCGCCGGGACCCGGTCCATTTTCTGGTCACCCACAAGAGCATGGTGAACACCATCATCGGCTACAACTTCAAAAAGGACAGCACGGCTGCGCTGACCATCGATTCCTCCGCCTTCACCATGATTACAGATGGCGATGGCGCCTGGCTGGACACCACCAAGAAGGATCGCCAAGCAGTGCTGGCCATGAAGCGCGGCAACAAGATGATTGTGCGCGGCACCTCCTGGCGAGGCACCAAGACCAAGGATACGTACTCCCTGGACGGTGTGACCGCAGCGATGAAAGCCATCGCGGACGCTTGCAAGTAGGCGGTTTGCGCATTCGCGGCTGATCTGGGATAATCGGCCCTCAACTTTCAGGACTGACCCTTAATGGCTGCAAGCCTCGACATTGCCCGCGCCAACCCCAATGCGCCAACCGTTACCCGCACCCCGATGGGCGCCGATCCGCGTCAGTCCATTATTGGCCTCACCCGGGCAGAGCTGGCCGAGACGTTTAAGGAAATGGGGCTGCCTGAGCGGCAAGTGCGCATGCGCGCCAGCCAGATCTGGCGCTGGGCCTACAATAAAGGCATTGCCCAGTTTGATGAGATGACCAACGTCTCAAAGGCTCTGCGCGAACAGCTTGCCGAACGCTTCACCCTGGCCCGCCCGGAAATCGTCACCGAACAGATCTCCGTGGACGGCACGCGCAAATGGCTCTTGCGCCTGGCGCCGGATGCCTGGGGCGCACGCCATGAGGTGGAGACCGTCTACATCCCGGAGGAGAACCGCGGAACACTGTGCGTTTCCAGCCAGGTGGGCTGCACGCTGACTTGCTCGTTCTGCCACACCGGCACGCAAACTCTGGTGCGCAACCTCACCGCTGAGGAGATTGTCCAGCAGCTCATGGTGGCCCGCGACCGCTTGGGCGAGTGGCCAGAGGCTTTGGCGGACAATCCAGACGCACCAGCCGGCGGGCGCTACATCACGAACATGGTGCTCATGGGCATGGGCGAGCCGCTCTACAATTTCGACAATGTGAAAGCGGCCATGGAGATCATCAGTGACAATGAAGGCTTGTCGCTCTCCAAGCGACGGATCACCTTGTCCACCTCCGGCGTGGTGCCCATGATCGCGCGCTGCGGCGAGGAGATAGGCGTTATGCTCGCCATTTCGCTCCACGCCACCCGCGATGAGATCCGCAACCACCTGGTGCCACTCAACAAGAAGTATCCCATCAAAGAGCTGCTGGACGCCTGCCGCGCCTATCCCGGCCTCTCCAACGCGCGCCGCATCACATTTGAATATGTGATGTTGAGGGACGTCAACGACAGCCCGAAACATGCCAAAGAGCTGGTACAACTGCTGAAGGGCATTCCCGCCAAGGTGAACCTCATCCCCTACAACCCCTGGCCCGGCTCGCCGCACGAATGCTCCGACTGGGATACCATTGAGGCCTTTGCAGAGATCGTGAACCGGGCAGGGTATTCCAGCCCCGTCCGCACCCCGCGCGGGCGCGATATCATGGCCGCCTGCGGTCAACTAAAATCGGCCTCCGAACGTCTGAAGGCCAAAGCCCGCGCCGAGCTGGAACGCCAAGCCGGGTGAGGGGGATGAAGCCGGTCCTTCTGAGACTGAGGCGTATTCTCATTGGCTATATGGTTGCTGCCTTTGCCACAGGCGCGTGCGTGCTGGGTGGGGCAACCATTCTGGCCTTCGTGCAAAAGACCATGACCGGTTCTGGCGAGCTGGCGCCGTTTACGCACTCAGTGGTCTCGCTCGTGTTCCTCTCAGTGCTCTTGATGGTCCTCGGAGCTTTGCCGGCCCTGGCCGTCGGGCTCATCGCCGAAGCCATGAGGATCCGCCACTGGCTCTACTACGTGCTGGGCGGCATGCTGATCTGCCTGGTCATGTGGCGCGGCCTTCCGTTTCAGGGCACGGGCGATTTTCAGTTCTTCCTGTTTGCCGGCGCCTTGGGCGGGGCCGTCTATTGGCGGATAGCCGGGCGCAAGGCCGGAGATTGGGCCAACGCTGAGGACGAAGAAGAGCTCAATGACGAAGAGCCCGACGAAGAAGAGCTCAGTGTCGAGCACGACACCGAGGCCTCATCAGAGGAAAACAAAATTCGCGATCTTTCCACTGAGCCCACAGAAGAGACGGAGACGGAGGTGAGCAGTCCGCACGAGGCGCCTTCGCGCCCCGCGCACTGGGTGAGATCAAGATGAACCTGTGGTCTTCTTGGCTTTAGCCTTTGATTTTGTTTTGGTTTTCTTAGGGGCGTTCTTCTTCTTAGCGGTCGCGTTTTT
>JBCDIP010000333.1:0-4620 GCA_038748855.1 Pseudomonadota bacterium | reverse complement strand
CACGTAGACGCGGTTTGCGTTGCGCAGCAGCTGGGCGGCCTCTTCAAGGGTTTCGGTTTCTATCCCGCGAAAGGCGTTCTCTACGTTGGAGATCACCGCTTCGGCCATGGAACCTGTGAGCTGGCCCGTGTCACCTTCGCCCGCCAGCTGCACCAGCCATTCGGTGCGTGAGGCAAAGCTCGTGCCGCCGGAGCGCACGCTGTCCTGGAACGGTTCGCGGAACGCATCATACGACTTGAAGCCAGAAGCCTGGGCGAGGCGCACCATGGTGGACGGTGCCACGCCTGCATCTGCCGCCACCGCCCGCATCGACTTCAACGCCACATCCTCCGGCCGGTCCATCACATGCTTAGCCGCGAGGCGCAGCTGGGGGCTAAGAGAGGCATAGTTGCCCGACAGGGTGTCGATCAGGTCTTGCATCAGTCGCGTAGGTGCTTGTGAAACATTTGGTTCATTTCATAATCGCTATAGAACAATTGAACCGAATGTGCTAGTGAATTCCCTTCACGACCGTTCAGAGGTAGATCCGATGGCCCGTTTGAGCCCTCAGATGAAGCAGATTGTTGCCGACCAGAAGCTGGGTTTCGTGGGCACTGTGAATGCGGACGGCTCCCCCAACGTGTCGCCCAAGGGCACGTTCCTGGTGCTGGACGATGAACACATCATGTTCGGCGAGATCCGCTCGCCGCAGACCTTGGCCAACATTGCTGAGCGGCCTGCGGTGGAGGTCAACTTTGTTGATCCATTTGTCCGCAAAGGGCTTCGGGTGAAGGGGCAGTCGCGTTTCGTGGCCGGCGGGTCGGCGGAGTTTGCGGAACTGGAGCCCAAGTTTCGGGAGGTCTGGGGCGCGCTGTGCGACGTCTTCGGCGGGATTGTTGTGATCGATGTGGAAAAAGTTGCACCGCTCACCAGCCCGGCTTATGACGTTGGCGCCTCCGAAGAGGAGCTGAAAGCTCAGTACTTCACCCATTTCACTGAACTGCACAAAACTTAAGAGGCATCAAGGACCTCATCTTTCCATGACACACTATTCCTGGTTCAGCGTCTTCTCCAAGGCGCTCAGCGGCAATAAGGGCTGGGACCGCGCCTGGCGCGACCCGGAGCCTAAGGCGGCATACGATGTGATCATCGTGGGCGGTGGGGGCCATGGGCTGGCCACGGCCTATTACTTGGCCAAGGAACACGGCATCACCAATGTGGCCGTGCTGGAAAAGGGCTGGCTGGGCGGCGGTAACACGGGCCGCAACACCACGATCATCCGCTCCAACTACATGATCGACGGCAACACCTACTTCTATGAGAAGTCGCTGCAGCTCTGGGAAGGTCTGTCGAAAGATCTGAACTATAATGCGATGGTCTCCCATCGCCAGATCTACAATCTGTTTCACTCGCCCTCCCAAAAGGAGGCCTTTGCCAAGCGCTACAACATCATGCGCTCGTGCGGCATTGACGGAGAGATCCTGGACCGTAACGAGGTGATGAAGGAACTGCCTTATCTGGACTTCTCGCCCAATGCGCGCTTCCCAGTTTATGGCGCAGCCAAGCAGCCCCGGGCGGGCACGGCGCGGCACGATGCGGTGGCCTGGGGCTATGCTCGCGGGGCCGATATGCGCGGGGTTGATCTCATTCAGAACTGCGAAGTCACCGGCTTCCAGCGCGATGCCTCAGGCGCCGTGGTGGGAGTTGAGACTACGCGCGGATCCATCAAGGCCAAGAAGGTGGGCATCGCGGTTGCCGGCCACACCACGCAAGTTGCTGAAATGGCAGGGCTTTCTCTGCCGATTGAAAGCCACTTGCTGCAGGCCTTCGTCTCAGAGCCTTATAAGCCGCTGATCGATACGGTGATCACCTTTGGCGCCGGCCACTTCTACATCTCCCAGTCCGACAAGGGCGGGCTGGTGTTCGGAGGTGATCTGGACGGCTACAATTCCTTTGCCCAGCGCGGTAATTTCCACCTGATCGACCACCTCTTGCCGGAGGGCAAGGCGATGATCCCGTGCCTGTCGCGCCTGCGCTTCCAGCGTACCTGGGGCGGCATCATGGACATGACCATGGACGGATCGCCCATCATCTGCAAATCGCCCGTGGACGGGCTCTACATCAATGGCGGCTGGTGCTATGGCGGCTTTAAAGCAACACCCGGGTCCGGCTGGTGTTTCGCCCACACGATCGCTAATGACCGGCCCCACGAATTCAACGCCAAACTGACCCTCGACCGCTTCCGCCGTGGCTATGCCATTGACGAGAAGGGCGCCGGGCCCATGCCTGGCTGGCACTAGGGAAGGGGAGAAGAGAGATGAGAATTACCTGCCCCTGCTGCGGTGAGCGCGACTATGGAGAGTTTGCCATTTACGGCGATGCCTCGCGCCAACGCCCGCATATGGAAGATACCGATTTTGAGACCTGGTACAATTATGTCTACACGCGCCCCAACCCCAAGGGCCGGCACGTAGAGTTTTGGCACCATGTGCAAGGCTGCCGGCAATGGCTGGTGGTGGAGCGGGACACGGTCACCCACGAGGTTTATGGCGTAGCCCTGGCCCGTGACGTGGTGACCTTGCCCGAAGCGCCCAAGGCAAACAGCGAGGGGGCGGAGTGATGGCCGGATCTCATCGCATTCCGAATGGCGGTCGTGTCACTCACGGTGCCTCTGCCTCGTTCACCTTCGATGGCAAAAGCTATCAAGGTCTGCAGGGCGACACGCTGGCGTCCGCCCTCCTGGCCAATGGCGTCCATCTGGTGGGCCGTTCGTTCAAGTATCACCGCCCGCGGGGCATCTATGCCGCCGGGGCTGAAGAGCCCAACGCGCTCGTGGGCCTGCGTGAAGGCGCGCGCGCTGAGCCGAACTCGGTGGCGACCACTGTTGAGCTTTATGACGGCCTTGTTGCCAAGAGCCAGAACAACTGGCCCTCGCTGCAGTTCGATGTGGCCGAGGTCAACAACCTCTTCCAGCGCTTCTTCAGCGCCGGGTTCTACTACAAGACCTTTATCGGCCCGTTTGAGAAGTCGTGGATGTGGTATGAGCACATCATCCGCAAGGCTGCCGGCATGGGTGAAGCCAGTACCGAGCCTGACCCTGACCATTATGAGAAGGTTTATAAGTTCTGCGACGTGCTGGTGGTGGGCTCAGGCCCGGCAGGTCTTTCTGCGGCCCTAGCGGCGGGTCGCGCGGGAGCCCGGGTGATCCTGGCTGAGCAAGAGCCGGAGATGGGTGGTGCGCTGCTGTCTGCGCCGAAAGGATCGCCGTCGGATCAATGGCTTAGCGCAACCCTTGGAGAATTAGAGAAACTTCAAAATGTGGAGCTGCTGCCCCGCACCGTCGCCTGGGGCGCTTATGATCACGGCACCTACACGCTGATGGAAAAAGTGGCCGATCACAAGCCGCAGCCAGACGAGCATGAAGTGCGCCAGCGCTCCATCGTGGTGCAGACCGGCCGTGTGGTGCTGGCCCCCGGCGCGCTGGAGCGGCCCATTCCGTTCGGCAACAATGACCGCCCGGGCATCATGCTTGCCGGTGCTGCACGCACCTATGTGAACCGCTATGGGGTGTTGCCCGGCAAGAAGGCCGTGGTCTTCACCAACAATGACAGCGCCTATCAGGCCGCATTGGATCTCAAAGCTGCCGGGATTGATGTGACCGTGGTTGAGGCCCGGCCCGAAGCACCCTCCGAGCTGGCGGCCTCTTGTGCCTCAGCCTCCATTGATGTGATGAGCGGCCATGCCGTAGTGGGCGCCAACGGGCGTATGCATGTGCGTTCCGCTGATGTGGCGCGCTTTGATGCAAAGACCGGGGCGACCAGCGATGTGGTGCGCCAAATCCCATGTGATCTCCTGTGCGTTTCCGGTGGCTGGAACCCTGTGGTGCATCTGTCGTCTCAACGCGGGCGCAGGCCGGAGTTCGATGCCAAGCTGGCTGCGTTCGTCCCAGGGGATGCGCCGGACAATCAGCATCACGCAGGGGCCATGGTTGGCGCCTTCAGCGATGCCGGAGCGGCCCAGAGCGGCTTTGAAGCGGGTGCGGAGGCGGCCCGCGAGGCCGGCGCCAGCAAATCGTCGAGCACTTTGTCCACCGACGGATTGTCCAACGCGGATTGGGAACAGCCTCTGGTGCCCGTTTGGGATATCAAGCCCGGTGAACAGGTGAAAAAGCGCAAGCGCTTTGTGGACTTCCAGCACGATGTGGGGGTTTCCGATGTGGAGCTGGCCCACACGGAAGGCTATGTGTCGGTGGAGCATCTGAAGCGCTACACCACTCTGGGCATGGCCGCCGACCAGGGCAAGACCTCCAACATCACCGGTCTTGCGCTGATGGCTGAGCTCACTGGGCGGTCAATCCCGGAAACCGGGACGACCACCTTCCGTCCGCCCTATAACCCGGTTTGTTTCGGTGCCATTGCCGGTCAGGAGACTGGGCAGCATTTCCGCCCCTTAAGGCGCACGCCGCTGCATGACTGGAACCTGAAGAACGGCGCGGAGATGATCAATGTGGGGGCCTGGCAGCGGGCCTGGTATTATCCGAAATCCGGCGAGGACGTGAACGCGGCCTATATCCGCGAGACCACGGAAGTGCGCAAAACCTGCGGCATGGTGGATGTGACCACCCTCGGCAAGATCGAGGTG
>JBCDIP010000332.1:0-4629 GCA_038748855.1 Pseudomonadota bacterium | reverse complement strand
CTGGCCCATGCGGAGGCGGGAAGCTTGATTGTCGATCTCTCCACCATTGAGCCTGAGACCACGGACGATTTGCATGCGGCCGCTGCAGCCCAAGGCCACCGGGCCATCGATGCGCCCATTGGCCGTTTGGCCTGGCACGCTGAACGCGGCGAGAGCCTCTTCATGGTGGGCGGCGCGCGGGAAGATTTCGATGCGATCACCCCGCTCTTGGAAGCTATGGGGACCACGATCCATTATTGCGGAGAGGGAGGCACGGGCACACGCACCAAGCTGGTGAACAACTATCTTGCGATCATCCTTTGCCAACTGAACGCAGAGGCGCTCTCGCTCTCCAACCGGTTTGGTCTGGATCTGGAGACCACGCTTGAGGTGATTCACGGCACCACCGCCACAAATGGGCAGCTGAAGGTGAACTGGCCGAACAAGGTGCTGGCGGGCGACACCGAACCTGGTTTCACGATCGACCTGGCGCACAAGGATCTCTCGTTGATCTTGGGGGCCGCCAACGCGGCCCGGGTGCCGCTGCCTGTGGCGGCCGCGGCGCGGGAGTCATTTTCATCGGCTCGCTCGCGTGGGTATGGAGGGCAAGATTTCTCGGCCATGGCTGATGTGATGTGCGATCTGGCGCAGATCGAGCGGGCGCGGTTGAAGTCTTAAGGCACGCCCGCGCCTCACGCATCCCAGCTGTGCCGGGCGCGAACCGCCGCTTCCCACGTCTTCACATGCGCCAGATCCTCCGGCACGGAGAGCTCCATAATGTCGGCGATCTTGAGCGCCGTCATGCCCGTGATGTCGGCGACAGAAAAGGCATCGCCCGCCACATACGGCCGGCCGTCGGCGATCTCCTCATCAAGCCACGTCCAGCGCTCAGCCAGCGTCTTTTTCTGCGCGTCGGCAAATTCGGCAACCTGGTGCACCCGATCAGCAAAGAAGGGCAGGGAGTGCAGGCCGATATTGCCCACCGTGTTCATGATGAGCAGCTCCATCCGCCGGTTCCACATCTCAATCCACGCCTGTTCCTGGGCGCCCGTCCCGAAGAGGGCAGGCTCAGGGAACTGGCTCTCCAGATACCGGCAAATGGCAATACTCTCCGGCAGCGCGGTTCCGTGTTCCAACTCCAACACCGGCACCTGCCCGAGCGAGTTCATGGCGAGATAGTGATCGGTCTGGGTGTCGCCCTTGTCGAACTCAACGGAGACGGTTTCAATCTCAGCGCCTTTCTCGGATAGAAAAGCGCGAACGCGCCAGGCATTGGGGGCAACGGCGTGGCTGTAGAGTTTCATGGAGGAGGGTCCTTGTGGAATTACTTAACTATATGGTTAAGTATTTTATTCCACCGAACCCGTCAAGGGATAAATCTCAGCGTGATCCGCCAAAGCGTCCCGGCGCAACAAACGGCACCGGCGCCAGGACGCTCCGAAGGGGTGGGCCAATTAACGGACCGTGCCCACCCCTCTGACCCGGAAGCCGCCATAGTAGCGGCGGTGTCCGTAGCCATAGCCGCCGTAGAAGCGATGGCCGCGGAAGCCGCGCCCGCCGCGATAGAAGCGGTGGCCACGGAAGCCGCGCCGGAACCCGAAGCCGCCGCGGCGGAAGCCGCGATGGCCACGGAAGCCGCGACGCTTAAAGCCCACGGTCTGACGCTTCACGCCCCAATCAGGGGCAATGGCCGTGTGGGCGGCTGGAGTTGACGTAGTTTGAGGGGCCGGAGCGGTATGGCCAATTCCGGCTGTCAGGCCCAGAAAGAGGGCCGCAAGGGCAATTTTCTTGATCATGAGTGATCTCCATCGTTGTGGCTTTCATTTGCACCCAAGGTGGCAAAGGGCCTCATCAAGTGGAACTCAAGTTAGATTGAGACTGTCGGGAGCTTAGGCCCCACAGCGCGCCTGTCGCATTTGCGTGACAGGGTGTGAGGGTGAGAAAAAGAGTCGGAAGTGGGGCTTAAATTATCAAAATCATTATGTTTTTTCAGGGCTGAGCTGAGTGTTGTGACGCGTGCGCCGGGTCTGTTTTGATGCGGCCGTGATCAGCGGCGACAATCTTGTGATGCGGGCTTGAACCTGTCAGGCGTCATTGGCCCCCTCCGCCGATTAACCCATGCGTCAAAGAACCTGCCGACTAATCCTAATGACTGGTTGCGTCTTGGCGTGAGTTTCGGCATATATCGCGCCGATTTGGGGTCCTGAGAGGTTTGGGACAGGTTTGATTCGGTGTCGAGCCGCCTTTCAGGCGAATTCATTCCAGTAAACTCAAGGATAGTTTGATGAGCTCAGCAATCTGGCTAATCATCCTGTGTGGTGCGTTGTCTATTGTCTACGGCATTTGGGCGACCCAGTCGGTGCTCGCTGCCGACGCGGGCAACAAGCGCATGCAGGAAATCGCCTCCGCCATTCAAGAAGGCGCGCAGGCTTACCTCACCCGGCAGTACACCACCATCGCGATTGCCGGCGTGGTCATCTTCTTCATCGTGATCTGGCTGCTCGGTCTGCCGGTTGCGATCGGTTTTGCTATCGGCGCCATTCTGTCCGGCGCGGCAGGCTTCATCGGCATGCTGATTTCGGTGCGCGCCAACGTGCGGACCACACAAGCAGCCTCCAAGAGCCTGGCCGATGGCCTCTCCATCGCCTTTAAGGCGGGTGCCATCACCGGCATGCTGGTGGCTGGCCTCGCTCTTCTGGGTGTGGCGGTCTACTACTACATCCTGACCGGTCCCATGGGCAAAGCCCCGGCCGACCGCGTGGTGATCGATGCGCTTGTGGCGCTCGGGTTCGGGGCCTCCCTGATCTCGATCTTCGCCCGTCTGGGCGGCGGCATCTTCACCAAGGGCGCTGACGTGGGCGGCGACCTTGTGGGTAAAGTGGAAGCCGGTATCCCGGAAGACGATCCGCGTAACCCCGCCACCATCGCCGACAACGTGGGCGACAACGTGGGTGACTGTGCGGGCATGGCGGCCGACCTGTTTGAGACCTATGCGGTGACCGTAGTGGCCACCATGGTTCTGGCCACCATCTTCTTTGCCACCAACGAAGCACTGGTTGCCCTTCAGCTTTATCCGCTGGCCATTGGCGCTGTGTGTGTGGTGACGTCGATCATCGGCACCTTCTTCGTGAAGCTCGGCTCGAGCCAGTCCATCATGGGCGCGCTCTACAAGGGTGTGATCGCAACGTCGATCCTCTCGCTCATTGCGCTCTATCCCATCACCTCTGCGCTGATCGGGATGGATGTGGACTACACCTTCGGAGAGACGACCTTTAACGGGTTCAACCTCTACATCTGTGGTGTGGTTGGTCTGATCGTCACTGGCCTGATCATCGTGATCACCGAGTACTACACCGGGACAAACTACCGTCCTGTGCAGTCTGTTGCTGCGGCCTCTGAAACCGGCCACGGCACCAACGTGATCCAGGGTCTGGCTGTGTCGCTGGAAGCAACGGCGCTGCCGGCCATCGTGATCATCGCCGGCATCATCATCAACTTCAAGCTGGCGGGCCTCTTCGGCATCGCCATTGCGGTGACCACCATGTTGGCCATTGCCGGTCTGATCGTGGCGCTCGACGCCTTCGGTCCGGTGACGGACAATGCCGGCGGTATCGCCGAGATGGCTGAACTGCCGGAAGAAGTGCGCAACACCACTGATGCGCTGGACGCTGTGGGCAACACCACCAAGGCGGTGACCAAGGGCTATGCTATCGGTTCAGCCGGTCTTGGCGCTCTGGTGCTGTTTGCGGCTTATACGTCCGACCTCAACTTCTTCATCGCCAATCCTGAACAGTTCCCGTACTTCGCGGGCGTGAAGCTCGACTTCTCGCTGTCCAACCCCTACGTGGTGGTTGGTCTCCTGTTCGGCGGTCTGCTGCCCTACCTTTTCGGAGCCATGGGCATGATGGCCGTGGGCCGTGCCGGTGGTGCGGTTGTGGAAGAAGTGCGCCGGCAGTTCAAAGAAAAGCCGGGCATCATGAAGGGCGAGGAGAAGCCTGACTACGGCCGCGCCGTGGACATGCTGACCAAAGCCGCGATCAAGGAAATGATGGTGCCGTCCATGTTGCCGGTACTGTCGCCGATCGTGGGCTTCTTCATCATCAACATGATTGCCGGCAAGTCGGCGGCCTTCTCGGCCGTGGGCGCCATGCTGCTGGGTGTGATCGTCACGGGTCTCTTCGTTGCCATCTCCATGACGGCTGGCGGCGGTGCCTGGGACAACGCCAAGAAGTACATCGAAGACGGCAATCACGGCGGCAAGGGCTCTGAGAGCCACAAGGCCGCTGTGACGGGCGACACCGTTGGTGACCCTTATAAGGACACCGCGGGCCCTGCTGTGAACCCGATGATCAAGATCACCAACATCGTGGCGCTCTTGCTCCTCGCCTATCTTGCGAGCCTGAGCTAAACGAGGGCACTGACCCATGACCGTGGACGCCGTCCTTTTTGATTGCGACGGCGTCCTCGTTGACAGCGAGGTCGTTGGTCTGGACGAGAGTGCGGCATTTCTCCGGAGCAACGGTTTTTCTTGGAGCCCCGCTGAGCTTATTCGTCGCTTCACCGGCAAACGTGATGATCGGTTCCGTGAGGAATTGCTCGCCGCTTATGCTGACGTCTTGGGGCGGCAACCAAGCCACGACGAGGGGCACG
>JBCDIP010000331.1:0-4631 GCA_038748855.1 Pseudomonadota bacterium | reverse complement strand
CCGTCCTGACCGGCGGCGATCACTCACATAGATCACGCCGTCCACCACTTTGGTTTCTTCCAGCGAAAATCCGGAGAGCGGAACGATCCGCGCCAGTTCCTCAGACGGCTCCAACACCCAATTGCCCTTGCCGCTCGCCAGGCGCTCAAGATCCAGCTCCGGCCGGTCCAGGATCACCGAATGCACTTGCACTTGGCCGCGCAACAAAGGCGCCAACAGCAGGCGGGCTTCCAGCATCTTCACAGATAAGAAAACGGGCGAGTTGGCGTTTTCCACGTTGGCCACCCGCACATCTTCCAGGGTGAGCGTGGGCAAGGGGAGAAACTGGATGTCGATGTCGCCGGCAATGCGCACGTCGCGCCCGATGGCCTTGCGGCCATAATCCTCAATTTCAGCGCGGTAGGTAGACCAGTCCACAAAGAAGGGTGTGGCCAGCGCTCCGGCCAGGAGCAGCACCAGCAACGTCCCGAAAATGAGCAGCGGGGATTTCATCCCACAAATGACCTCACGGTTTACCTCAAGGCGCCCTTCTCAGCTTTGCCGCAAAAAGCCCGTCTGCGCCTCTGGAGTTTTCTACCTCAAACTGACACAATTTTCCCTGGGTTCATTATATTTTTTGGATCAAGCGCCGTCTTGATCTGCCGCATGATTTGCAGGCCCGCCCCGTGTTCTGCCTGCAAAAACTTCATCTTGCCCAAGCCAACGCCGTGTTCACCGGTGCACGTGCCGTCCATGGCGAGCGCGCGCAGAACCACACTGTCCACAAACTCCTTGCAACTTTTGGTCTGCGCCTCATCAGCAGGGTCAAAGAAAACCTGGAAATGGAAGTTACCGTCACCCACATGGCCGACAATCGGCCCATAGAAACCGCGCTCCTCCAGCTCCTTCTTGGTTTCCGACACACATTCGGCAAGACGGGAAATGGGCACACACACATCGGTGGCCAGCGCCTCCAGGCCGGGCTGCATGTTTTTGGCAGCCCAGAAGCTATCGTGGCGTGCCTGCCAGAGGTGATTGCGTTCCTCAGTCTTAGTGGCCCATTTGAATTCACCGCCCCCACACTCCTCGGCAATGGCGCCGAAAAGCTCAGATTGCTCAGCAGTTCCAGCTTCAGTGCCATGAAACTCCAAGAACAGATGCGGACTTTCAACCAGGCCGAGATCCGAATAGGCGTTGGCCGCTTGAATTTGCAGTGTATCCAACAGCTCAATGCGGGCCACCGGAATACCCATCTGAATGGTCTGTATGGTGGCGTTGCACGCACTTTCCACATCCGGGAATGCACAGACCCCTGCTGCGGTCGAGTCCGGGATACCATAAAGCTTCAGCGCCACCTCGGTGATCACGCCGAGCGTGCCTTCAGAGCCCACCAAGAGCCGGGTCAGATCATAGCCTGCAGACGATTTCTTGGCCCGGCCGGCGGTCTTTACAATCTCGCCATTGGCCATCACCGCCGTCAGAGACAGAACGTTCTCCCGCATGGTGCCGTAACGCACCGCATTGGTGCCGGAGGCGCGCGTGGCGGCCATGCCGCCGAGAGAGGCATCCGCGCCAGGGTCAATGGGGAAGAACAACCCGGTATCGCGCAGATGCTCGTTAAGCTGTTTGCGCGTCACCCCGGCTTGCACGCGGCAGTCCAAGTCTTCCGGATTGACCTCCAAAACCGCATTCATTTGCTGCAGGTCCACAGATACCCCGCCATGGGGAGCGGTTATGTGGCCCTCAAGGGAAGTGCCGGTCCCGTAAGGGATAATGGGCACGCCATACTTGCTGCAGACGTAAACAATCTTCTGAACTTCGTCGGTGGAGTGCACAAAGGCCACGGCATCCGGCGCTTCACCTTCATGCCAGGTCAGATCCTTACCGTGCTGCTCACACACGGCCTCAGCTGTTGAGAGGCGCTCGCCCAAGACCTCTCTCAGCTCGGCAACGGCCTGGGTCGTCGAGTTGCGCTTGGCTTCGGCTGCAGTGGCCATGGCGGCGATGCTCCTATCGGTCTTTTTCCACTAGGCCTAACGCCCAAGGCCTGCTATTTCCCCACAATAACAGATGGTTGCAAGCCCAGGAATTTAATTTTTCGCGAGGTGAACGCTTTATGGCCGACCAGGGCGCTTATGTGAAGACCGGGCTGAGCGTAAAGCCGGACTGGATCGACTATAACGGGCACATGAACATGGCCTATTACACGGTTTTGTTCGACGCCTGCATTGATGATGTATTTGAGAGTTTCGGCCTTGGCCCGGAGTATGTGAAGCAGCGCGGCGGCTCTTACTACACCTTGGAAATGCATGTGCATTACCTGCGCGAGGTTCACCTGGAAGACCCCATTAAGGTGAGCTTGCAGCTCCTGGACTATGACGCCAAGCGCTGCCACTATTTCCAGGAGATGCATCATGAGACCGAAGGCTGGCTTGCCGCAACCTCCGAAATCATGTGCATGCACGTGGATATGAATTTGAAGAAGGCCTCACCATTTCCAGACGACGTTCTGGCCGGCGTTGAGGCCATGTATGAGAGCCACAAACACCTCCCCCGCTCTGACCGGGTGGGTCATGTTATGGGCATTAAACGCTAACATTGAAAAAGGGAACGGTGATCAAGAATGGATATCTATAAGGCGAACAGCCGCCCCACCAATTCGGCAAATCCCGAGTATTTCAGCGGCGACGTCTGGAACGACCCTATCGTTTCAGCACCCGACCCTGCCCGAATCCGCGCCCTTTCGGTGCACTTTGCGCCGGGCGCCCGCACCGCTTGGCACACCCACCCGCTCGGCCAAACGCTCTACGTTGTGTCAGGCGTCGGCCGCGTGCAGAAGCTGGGCGAGCCCATTCGCGAAATCCTCCCCGGTGATACGGTTTGGATCGCTCCTGAGGAGAAGCATTGGCATGGGGCAGCGCCAGATCACGCCATGGTCCACATTGCCCTCCAAGAAGCGCTCGACGGCAAGCACATCGAATGGATGGAGAAGGTGAGTGACGAGGACTATAACGGCCCGGTGGAGCGCTGAGCCGTAGAGCGTCCTGCTCCCGCAATCTCAATCATCAAGGCCAAATAGAGCTGATTCATCTGTGTCTTCAACAGCTTACGCGAAATTGGGTTCGTTTCGCAAAAAAGCACTTTCTGGTTGGCTCAGTCCACTAAATCAACTAAAAAGTGGCAAAATCAGCGGTGCTCTTCCTCATGTGAGGCAATCAGAGCCTGATTATAGGTCCTCAGCGCCGCCATTTGAGTTGCATAGCCGATGATGTTTGTGGTGTCCGTGGACGATGTGACCGAAATGCGCGTGTAGGAGCCCGCATCAAAGGCCCTCAGGGCGGACTCCAAGGTGTCGTCCGGTGTCAGCAGCGGCAGTTCGGGATCAATGTCGGGTGGATTGGCCTTCTCCTCCTCGCTGAGTGGCTCCATAAACTCGCGCACCCGCCACCGCCTGACCACTTCCTTATGCGGTCCGGCATGGAGGAACAGGCCCCGCTGGCCCAACTGCCAATGAAAGAAGCTCTGACCATGCACCGCCTGCATCATCACCGAGGCCAAGGACACAGAGAGGAGCAGCGCAATGGTCATCTCATAACCGCCGGTCAGCTCAAAGGCGATCAACACGGTGGAGATGGGTGCGCCGAGCACGGCGCCGGCGACAGCGCCCATGCCCAAAATGGCATAGAGGCCTTCAGAAGAGGCGAGCTCGGGAAACACTGCGCCGGCCAACAGCCCATAGGCTCCGCCGGCCATGGCGCCCAGATAGAGCGAGGGCGAGAACACCCCTCCTCCAAATCGGCTGGCAAGAGTGATCGCAGTGGCCAGAGTCTTGGCGAACAACAGCGTGAACAACGTCCCCAGCGCCAATTGATGACTGAGCGCCCGGTTGGTGGCTTCATAGCCCACGCCCAAAATCTCCGGCACGTAAATGGCGATGGCCCCGATCATGAGCCCGCCCACCGCAGGGCGAAGACACAAGGGCATGGGGATGGACCGTGCTGACCAATCGGCGGCCATCACGGCAAACTGGAACCCAATGGCCACCAGCCCGCAGACAATGCCCAGCAGGGCAAAGGCGGGAAACTCCCATAGCGAGGTGATTTCATAGGTCGGAATGATAAAGGCCGGAAAGTCCCCCAGATGGATCCGGGTGATGATGGTGGCCCCAACGGCAGCGATCGCGGTGGGCACAAAGGCTGAGATCGCAAAATGGCCCAGCACCACCTCGTGCGCGAACAGAACGCCGGCAATGGGCGCGTTAAACGAAGCAGAGACCGCTGCCGCAGCGCCGCACGCCAGGATCACCCGGCGATTTTCCGGCGGCAAGGAGAATTTCGAGCCGATTGCAGAGGCAATGGTGGCGCCCAGATGCACGGCAGGTCCCTCGCGGCCCGCGCTGGCGCCAAAGCCCAATGACAAAGCGGCCACCAGGGCGCTCCACAAACCGGTTTTCAAGGACATCTGCGCCCCGCCAATGGCGCGCGCTTCAATCACATCCGCCACAGCCTCAGCGCGTCCGGAGGGCAAGAACTTGTGTAAGATCCAGCCCACCAGAAGCCCGCCCAAACAGGGCACCAGCAACAGGAGCCACCAATCCTGTTGGGCGGCCGATGTGGCCACAACGGCCACGTGGAACGTATACAACCAGGGAT
>JBCDIP010000330.1:0-4642 GCA_038748855.1 Pseudomonadota bacterium | reverse complement strand
CTCCAACGGCAAGCATGCTGAGGTCGTTCTCTCCCCCAAGAACCTCTGCGCCAAAGTGCCGGACGGGGTGAGCGATGAGGCGGCGAGTTTCACGGTGATTGGCGCCATCGCTCTACAAGGGGTGCGGCTGGCACAGCCCAACTTGGGCGAAACCATTGCTGTGCTGGGCCTTGGCCTGGTGGGTCTGTTGACCGTGCAGCTGCTGAAGGCCAATGGATGCCGGGTTCTGGGTCTGGACTTTGACCTGGAACGCCTTGCGCTTGCGAAGCAGTTTGGGGCGGAGACCATTGATCTTGGGGAAACGGCCGATCCCGTGCGTGCCGCCATGGACTTCAGCCAAGGCCGGGGCGTGGATGCGGTGCTGCTCACCGCGTCCACCCAGAGCAGCGATCCGGTGGCCCAAGCGGCTCAAATGAGCCGCAAGCGGGGCCGCGTGGTTCTGGTCGGCGTTACCGGACTTGAGCTTTCGCGGGCAGATTTCTTTGAGAAGGAGCTCACGTTCCAGGTGTCCTGCTCTTATGGCCCAGGGCGCTATGACCCGGCCTATGAGGAAAAGGGCCAGGACTACCCCGTGGGCTTCGTCCGCTGGACCGAGCAGCGCAACTTTGAGGCCGTGCTCGACCTCATGGCGTCAGGGGCAATCGATGTCGCGCCTCTGGTCAGCCACAAATATGAGATCAGTGAAGCGGCAAGTGCTTATCAGTTGCTGGTCTCAAACACGCCCTCCCTGGGCATCCTGATCACCTATCCGGACGCACGCAGCACCGGCGAAGACGTCAATGCGCTGCTGAACCGGGTGGTCGCGTTTGCCGAGGAACGCGGGCGCCCTGCCTCCAGTAAAGGGCGCACCGGGTTTATCGGCGCGGGCAACTATGGCGGGCGCGTGCTTATCTCCGCCTTCAAGGATGCCGGCGCCACGCTGACCACCATTGCCAGTTCCAGCGGTGTTTCCGCCGTCCACTACGCTAAGAAGTTCAAGTTCGCCCAGGCAACCTCGGATGCGGCAGAGATCTTCGGCGATCCTGACACCGATACGGTGTGCATCTGCAGCCGTCATGACAGCCACAAACGCTATGTGATTGATGCCCTTTCCGCGCGCAAGTCGGTGTTCGTGGAAAAACCGCTGTGCCTCACACTGGCTGAATTGGACGAGATTGAATCAGCCTACCGGCACACGCCCGATGCGCGTCTGATGGTGGGTTATAACCGGCGCTTTGCTCCCCACGTGATCAAGCTGAAGAACCTTCTGGCGGAAGAGACTGCGCCGAAGATGATCACCATCACCGTCAATGCAGGTCAGGTGATGAGTTCACACTGGACGCAAGACCCAGAGGTGGGCGGCGGGCGCATGATCGGCGAGGCCTGTCACTTTATTGATCTTGCCCGGCATCTGGCCGATGCCCCCATCATCGCCCACAGTGCAACGCGGCTCGGCCCGGCCGTTGGCGCCCACCCTGCCGACAACGCCTCCATCACCCTCAGTTTCCGCGACGGCTCCGTGGCGGTGATCAACTATCTTGCGAATGGCCACAAGGCGCTTGCCAAAGAGCGCGTGGAGGTGTTCTGCGGCGGCAAGGTGCTGCAGCTCGACAATTTCCGCAGGCTCACCGGCCTCGGCTTCAAGGGCTTCAAGTCCGAGAAGGCCTGGCGCCAGGATAAAGGCCAGAAGAACTGTGTGGCCGCCTTCATGGTGTCGGTCTCCACGGGCGCTCCCTCACCGATCGCTCCGGAGGAGCTGTTCGAAGTGGCGCGCGTGACCATCAGTGCAGCGGAGCAACTGAAGTGATCGATCAGGCCCGCTTGTTTCTGGAAACGGTTCGGCATTTGAAGTCGGAGCAGATTTATGGCCGCGCGCGCCATAGATGGGTGCGGCCCATTCCGGACCTGCGCCCCGCCCCTGCCCCGCGAATGGCCAACGGCACATGGGCCGAGCCTGCCTTGAAACGTCAATGCCTGACCGGTCCAACATCGGTCCGTTTTCTAAACGTGCCCGGCACGGTTCAAACCTTCGCTGACTGGAATGACGAAAGCGCCGATAAGCTCTGGCTCTACAACCTCCACTATTTCGACGACCTGAACGCCGCCGATGCCAAGAACCGCCATGCCTGGCATCGCGCGCTGGTTGACCGCTGGGTGAAGGAAAACCCGCCGGGTACCGGCAACGGCTGGGAGCCTTATCCGGTCTCTCTGCGGCTGGTGAACTGGATCAAATGGGCGCTGAGTGGGGCTGAGATTGCGCCCCAATGGCAGGACAGTCTGGCCGTGCAGGCCAGATGGCTCGCCAAGCGTGTGGAGCATCACCTGCTGGGCAACCATCTCTTTGCTAACGCCAAGGCCCTGATCTTTGCCGGCAGTTTCTTCCGCGGGGCGGAAGCTGACACCTGGCTAAAGGAAGGTATCCGCATCCTCGATGCCGAACTGGGCGAGCAGGTTCTGGGCGATGGTGGTCACTTTGAACGCTCGCCCATGTATCACGCAATCATTTTGGAAGATGTGCTGGATCTGATCAATCTGGCCTCCGCTTATCCTGAAACGCAGCACACCGGCACCATAGACCGCCTGCACACCACGACTACCAAGATGCTGGCCTGGCTGAAGGCCATGTGCCATCCAGACGGGCAGATCTCGTTCTTCAATGACGCTGCCTTTGGGATTGCGCCGAACCGGGACGTACTGGTGGCGTATGCCGAACGGTGCGGTGTAAGGCAGCCGTCACAGTCTTCGCGGCTGCTGACGCACCTTGCCGACAGCGGATATATCCGCCTGCAGTCTGAAGAGTGTGTGGCCCTCTTGGACACCGCTCCGGTTGGGCCGGACTATCTGCCGGGCCATGCCCATGCCGACACCCTGTCCTTTGAGATGTCGCTGTTCGGCCAGCGCATGATTGTCAATTCAGGCACCTCCGTTTACGGCACATCGCCTGAGCGTTTGCGGCAACGTTCTACGGCGGCCCACAGCACGGTGGAGATCGACGGCGAGGCGTCCTCGGAGGTTTGGGCTGGTTTCCGCATGGCGCGCCGCGCAGGGCCGCTGGATCTTGAGATTTCAGAAGGTGCCGGAGCGCTCACCGTCGCCTGCTCCCATGACGGCTATCACCGGCTGCCGGGCAAGCCTACGCATCACCGCACGTGGCGGCTGGAAGGACGCCGGCTGAATGTGCGCGACAAAATCGAAGGCGCGTACGGTCAGGCCCTGGCGCGCTTTCCCCTCGCGCCGGGATGTCGCGCGGCGCTTGCTCCAGGTGGCAAGGATCATGTGGGCACCATCCAGCTCAGCGATGAACACATCCTCAGCTGGCGGGCCAACGCGCCAGCCAGCATTGTGGAGACCACGTGGCACCCGGAATTTGGCGTCAGCCAGCCCAACAGCACCCTCATCTTCCCGGTGCTGAACGGCGACTTCATGTTTGAACTGAACTGGTAGCCCCCAAATGCACATTCTCTTTCTCACCGACAATTTCCCGCCGGAAGTCAACGCGCCTGCCTCGCGGACCTTCGAGCATTGCCGCCAGTGGGTGTGGGACGGCCATCAGGTGACGGTGATCACGTGTGCACCGAATTTTCCGAAGGGCCAGGTGTTCAACGGCTATCGCAACCGGCTCTGGCAGACAGAGGAGATGGAGGGCATCAAAGTTATCCGGGTGTGGTCCTACATCACCGCCAATGAGGGCTTTCTGCGCCGCACGCTGGACTATGTGAGCTATATGGTCAGCGCCACTCTTGCCGCCCCCTTTGTCCGCAAAGTGGATGTGGTGGTGGGCACGTCTCCGCAGTTTTTCACCGCCTGTGCCGCCTGGGCCACGGCGGCGCTGAAGCGGAGGCCCTTCGTCTTTGAGGTGCGCGATCTGTGGCCGGAATCCATTCGCGCGGTGGGCGCGGTGGGCTCAGACTCTATTCTGAACGCGCTGGAGACGCTGGAGCTGTTCCTCTATGCCCGCGCGCGTGCCGTCATCACAGTGACCCATGCCTTTAAGCGCAACATCGCCGGGCGCGGGATTGATGAGGCAAAGATCTCCGTCATCACCAACGGGGTGGATGCAAGCCGGTTCTCCGTCCGGGAGAAGGATGCCGAACTCGTCAGACGCCTTGGCCTAGAGGGCAAATTCGTTGCCGGCTATGTGGGCACTCACGGCATGGCCCACGGGCTCACCACCTTGCTCGATGCAGCAGAGGCTCTAAAGGCGCATCCTGCGGGCCAGGACATTCACCTTCTGATGCTCGGTGATGGGGCAGAGAAACAGAACCTGGTGGCCGATGCCCGCGCCCGCGGGCTCACCAACCTCACCCTCCTGGACACGGTGCCGAAAGATGAGGTGGCGCGCTACTGGTCGCTGCTGGATGCCTCCATCATTCACCTGCGCCGCACCGACCTTTTCAAGACGGTCATTCCCTCCAAGCTGTTTGAATGCATGGCCATGGGCCTGCCCATTCTGCACGGCGTGGAGGGCGAATCTGCCCAGATCGTTGAAAAACATAGAGTTGGTTTACCATTCCAACCGGAAAACAGTGCAGAATTGACCGATAAGCTCCTGAAACTCAAAGAAAATAGACAATTGCGCAACCAATTGCGGGCAAACTGCCTGAACGCTGCGCCGCTTTATGACCGGACCCGTCTGGCGCGCGAAATGTTGGCAACATTGGGT
>JBCDIP010000329.1:0-4645 GCA_038748855.1 Pseudomonadota bacterium | reverse complement strand
GCCGATCCCAAGTGGAAAGGCAAAATCTGTGTGCGCTCCGGGAAGCATGTCTACAACGTGGCCCTCACAGCAGCGATGATCAAACATCATGGTGAGGCAAAGGCTAAGGAGTGGCTCGAGGGCTACAAAGCCAATTTGGCCCGCAAACCGGCCGGCAATGACCGGGCGCAGGTCAAGGGTGTGTATTCCGGCCTGTGCGACATTGCTATTGGGAACACCTACTACATGGCAAAAATGGCCCTGAACGAAAAGAAACCTGAACAGAAGGAATGGGCCGCTTCTGTGAAGATCCTATTCCCCAACACTGGTGGACGCGGCACACACGTGAACATTTCCGGGGCATCTTTAGCAAAGCATGCGCCAAACAAGGCCAATGGAGTAAAGCTGATTGAGTTTTTGTCCGGCGACAAGGCGCAGCAAATCTACGCAAGCGTGAACCACGAGTATCCGGTAAAGGCCGGCGTGGAAGCGTCCGACCTCGTCAAAAGCTGGGGTGATTTCAAAGCAGATCCGACACCACTTGAGGAAATTGCCAAACTGCGTAAGCGAGCAACCGAACTCGTGGACGAAGTGGCCTTTAACGACGGGCCAAGTTCTTAAGAAGATTATAGGCGTGCGATCCCTATCCAGATCGCACGCTCATCGACCCACCCAAACCTCGCGCTCGCGAAGACTAGCATTACGCTCGGAGTTTGAGTTTAGAATACTTCTAACTTATTGATTTTATTGAATATTTAATTGACTCTCGCCTGGTTTCGATTTATCTGAAAAATTCGATCAGATAGCCCAAAGCGAGATACAGATGGTATTCCACATGCGGTTTGAGAGATCTCCGAGCGATCTCATCACGCGTCCTACAGAACGCCTCGTGTTAGGGGGTTTGCGATGCTGGATGGCTGGATACGAAAACGGAGATATCCAATGCTGGGAAACAGCTTGGCGTCAGTACTCAGCCGCACTCGGCCAACCAAGAAGCCGTCTGCTGCTGTCTGAGCTCCAGTACTGGATCCGAGTATTGCGCGATGTATCCGTGCGTCAGATCTCTTTCTACCCCCACTGCTGCCAGCAGGTGACCGCAGATGAATGTGTCAGTTTGTGCTTGCTGGCTGCCCATCAGCATCAAGATTTGCCGACCGCCCGTGGCGCAACTCATTGGCTGACAGGCCTAAATCCCAGCCCAGCATTTGATCTCCTGCTTGATGCAAGTTCCAGCTTCGCCTCTGCACTGTGCGACGCTGATCAAATTCTGCTGCCTGTGCCGCTGCATCTCATTGAACATGCCGCAACGCTTGAAGGGCAGGCACAGTCGCACATGAGCACCAAGCATTAATCCTTCAGTTCCCTGGGCCCTCGCGTGAACACGTGCATAAAGCAGGTGGTGCAAGGCAAAACCGTTCGCCCTTAAATTGATTGCCGCATAAACCAGAGCTAACATGAGCCGGGTCAACAACCTCACGGCGCGCTTGTCGCTGCCGCATTAGTCGGGAAAGCAGCGGAATGATACCTCTGAAGGTTCCTGTGATCCCTGTAGTGCGCACATCAACGCGAGATGCAGCAGCGACTGCTGTAGAACTCTTGCGCGCTGAGGGGTTCGAGACTTTCGAAATCACCCTCACCACACCGGACGCGATCAATCTCATCGCGGAGCTTTCCCAAGATGACGCTCTAACCGTTGGGGCTGGAACTGTGTTGGAGGAGAAACAGGCCACAGCTGCAATCGAGGCCGGCGCGCAGTTTGTCGTATCACCTGTCCTGACGGCTGGAGTGGGCTCTTTGTGCACCCAATCTGGCACCGCCTGGTTTCCGGGCGCGGCGAGCCCAACCGAGATACACACCGCCCATTTGGCGGGAGCAACCGGCGTGAAGATCTTTCCTGCCGCTCAGCTTGGTGGCCCGGGGTTCCTGCGGGCCGTAAGGTCCGTGTTGCCCAATGTTACGCTTATGCCGACCGGGGGGATAGGGCCTGATGACATTAGAGAGTATCTGGATGCTGGAGCATTTGCCGTCGGCTTAGGCGGAAAGCTGGTGGACGAGCAGGCCATCATCTCAGGCAACCACGACGCAGTTTCCGCCGTGGCACGGCAAATACTTGAGCTTGCCGCTTCAGCCTGACCGGTCCTTGCCTTCGTCATCAAACGTCACGATCGCCCCGCGTTTGCCGATCACCTTGCCAGCACATGTATGTCCTGCCGAAATCGCCTCAGCGTGCGATGCTCCGGTTAATGTATAGGCCAAATACGCACCATTGAAGCTGTCTCCAGCCGCTGTTGTATCCACCACATCTTTGACCGGCTTAAGCGTCGGTGTGGGAGCATTGGGTTCTATGGGAATGGCGCCGCGAAGACCGCATTTCAGAACACCGCGGAGAAGGCCATATCCGCGCAGTCTTGCCAGGACATCTTCAGGACCATTCTCCCCAAAAACTGTCATCTCATCCTCTAATGAAGGAAGTGCGATGTCCGATCTCTGCCAGGCGGCCTCTATCACCTCAGCAGCCGCTTCAGCAGACGGCCACAATGCAGGCCGGAAGTTGGTATCAAATGCAACCTGAAGCTCGCTTTCCAGACGCGCGGTTTCAAGCCAGCGAAAAAACAATTGCCTAACCTCTACGCTCATAAGGGCAAGCGTTATCCCCGAGTAGTAGAGCAAATCTGCCGACCCCAGGGCCTCCCAAGGAAGCAGCTCAGGATCTTGAAAAAGAGCCCGCGCCGCAGAATTCTCCCGCCAATAGTGGAAACTGCGCTCACCATCCTCATCGATGGAAATCCCATAGATGCCGGGTAGCCTGCCTGCCAGGCGACACACATGCTCTGTGAGAATGTTTTCACCTGAGATCTTATCCAACATGGCCTGGGAGTACGCGTCTGTGCCCACAGCCGAGACAAATGCAACATCTCCTTTGGAGCCAATGCAGCGTTTGAGGTAGACGGCCGTGTTCAGAGTATCTCCAGCAAAACTCACACTTGCGCCGCCTGCGATCTCTCCGCCAAACGAGAGTTCCATCATCGCCTCGCCTAAGCACATCACCTGGCATAGTTGGTTGGAAGTCATCACACAAATCGCCCCTCACCTTGTCCTCACCGCACTTAAGTCTCGCGCGCATACAGCTACTATGCATCAATCACACGCTAGCTGGGTGCGAGAAGGACTTTGCTGATGGAAAGACACACTGTATAGTCCTGTTAAGAGGAATGAGCTTGAATTCTGAGGCGCCCGGAATCGGTTGGCGGCACGGAGCAGGCATTAAAACTTGAGGTGACCCATGGGCGAACAAAAACCCGTAACAAAAGTTCCCGAAGGCCAGGCACGGTTCTTTAAGACCCGTCAAATGGAGCCTAATGAAAAGGGTTTTGTAGGCTACGAAACAGTCTGGGAGCCCTTCCAGAAAGAAGCAGAGTACGAAACGCCCAAGCGGCCATAGCGGCTCAAATCAGCTTTTATCCTTCTGAAAGGTCGGAACGCATCGCTTACAGCGGTACGGTCCGGCTGCTGTCAACGTTGGGTTCCGGACGCTCCGGTCCTCCTGCTTCTAGCTCATCGTCTGTGGCATCGCGCACCGTGAGGACCTCGAGGGTGAACACCACGTGTCGCCCGCACAGAGGATTGTTGCCGTCAACGGTTAAGGTCTTCTCGTCCATCTTGGTGACGATGAAATTGCGCTTTTTGCCCTCGGCATTTTCCATGGTGATGGTGGTGCCAATTTCACGATATTCCTCTGGGACGTTTTCGATCCGGTCAGTGAACACAAGGCCCTCGTCCCGAGGGCCGTAGAGCACGTTGCAATCGATCGGCACCTCAATCGTGTCACCGACTGCCTTGCCTTCCAACTCTTCAAGCACCTGGGGCGCCAAGACGTCGTTATGCCCATGCACATAGCCCAACGGAAACTCCACCGATGTAAGCAGTTGGCCTGTGGCCTGATCGGTGACCTTGTAAGTAAGTTCTACAAGCTTATCGTTTTGTATCGTGTCGCTCATGGGAGCTCAAAAATGCGCTTAGAATATTGAGGCACCGAAGATCATAACGTCGTCGCCTTCATAGCCCAGCACTAACCGTCCGAGCCATTCGCCTTCCCGTTTGGTGCTGCGCTGCCGGTAAAGCACGGTCACGTGCTCACCACGCCGGATCGTCCCCAGAAAATCAAAGTCCTCAGACAGATGTCTGGTGAGTTCGCTGTTGGTGAACTGCCGCCCCACCTCAACCTCATTCAATGCAAGTAGGAGCGAGGGAGCAAACCCTTTGATGAAGTCACCATAATTTCCTTGGTTTGAATGTGTGATGAGGTCGGCCCACATGGGATTTGCGAGCTCCAGTATCTCCTCATCCGTCTTTTCTATGATGTTCATGCTCGTCTTCGCCGTTCGGCATATTAGCCTCTGATCCATACTAAACCGCCCCTGAAGGTCAGTGTATCATTCACCGGTCCTCAGGGGCGGAAAATCAACGCCAGTTTGGGTCGCAAGGCGCGCTGTATTAGCTTGCGGGCACTCCGGCTTTTTCCTTGGCGTCCACTTTCTTGATGCTTGCTGCTTCTTCCTCGGCATCGGCCAGGTGGTAGCATGGCGCTTTTTCCATGGTGTACTCACCGGTGTTGGGATCGCGCCGCGACACCGTGAGCACATGCCAGTTCTCATCGTCCAGCTGC
>JBCDIP010000328.1:0-4652 GCA_038748855.1 Pseudomonadota bacterium | reverse complement strand
GCTTTATGGTGAGAGCCTCGGTGATGGTGTGCAGAAAAACATTACGCTTGATCCCTACCTGGGCAAACTGTCCGGCCTTGGAGATGTGCCTGAGGAGAACAAGGCTCTGATTGAGGGCATGCTGAGGCGCTACCGGGAAACCACACTAGAGTGGCTGAAGGACATTTTGGGCCCCTATGCCCAGAACCTCGATCCGCGGCGCACGACCTATCGGCCGGTTGAAATTGCCGGTCGCAAGAAGATCGGCAAGGTGGGGGAAGACAAAGCCTACCGGTTCGATGACAGCCTGTTGCATCCGGACGCCTTTAAACGGCGGCCGATTAAGGGCAACCGCATCTTCCGCATTTTCACCAACATCAACCCCACCGGCAAGCCGCGCACCTGGAAAGTGGGCCACGGATTTGAGGCCTTCGCGGCGCGCTATTTGAACCGGATCCGCGACCCGCATCTCGGCGAGTTCGCCTTCTTGAACATGACGCGCCAAACCCATTGGCCGCGCACTCATTACGACCACATCATGTTGAACCTGCACGACATGGGCAAACGGGATGATGCGTTCCAGCAGGATCCGGCACATGTGGTGTTCCAGTTCCCGGCCGGCGCCACCTGGTTCTGCTTCACCGATCAGGCGCTGCATGCGGCTCTTGAGGGGGCCTATTGCCTGGAGCAAACCTTTGAGCTGCAGGTGGAGCACATGTCAGCGCCGGAGAAGTCGCCCCTTAAAGTGCTGGAGCGCCTGAAGGGCCACGCGCTTGTGTAAACGCTCCATGGCATTCGGGACACGCCTGATCACGCAAAAGCGCTTCAAAGCCCTCATGGTCGCGCTCGCCGCGCTCATATGGGCGGGACTGGCGCCTATGAGCGCTTCCCTCGCCGCGCAGGATCAAGCTGCGCAAGGCTTGGCGATCCTGGAGCTGCATAATGAAAACAAGGACGTGCGGCTGGTGACCAAGGCGCTGCGGGATTTGGCCGGCATGGAAACGCACCCTGGTTCGGTGAGTGAAAGCCTGCTGTCTTCCGGCGCGGCGATTAGGTTGAAAGCCGTCTCGGCGGAGGACACGTCGAAGTATTATGTCTCGCGCACCGATGAGGGATATCTGGCTGTAGACCGGGTCACCGCGAATGCCAACCTGAAAGCCCTTGCCCATGTGCTTGCGGGCAGGCCCGATTTGGATCAGGTAATCAGCCGATTTCTCAAGCGCCTGAGCTTTGCTCAGCGCGTTGCGGTGCGCGCCAAGCTGTTGGCAACGAGCGAAGAGAAGCTCGTGCGGCAGGATGGCTTCCGCTACATGAAGGGCCTCCTGCGCAAGGTGTCGCGCCGTCATCTTAAAGAGCCCGCTCAGGCGAAAGCAGTGGACACCGGCCGACAATAGTATGTCACTTGCCATTTTGCCACTTTATGGATGACTTGACACGAAAAGCACCAAAAAAGACGCTTTTTACGAAACGAACCCAATTTCGCGTAAAGCAATGTAACTAAATGGCTATTAGCGCTATTTGGCCTTTATGATTGACTCTTGGAATCAAGGCGCATCTGCACCATGCTCTTGCTGACGAAGGACAGCACCATTTCGCCCTTCTGGTTGTGGCCCAGGCAGTCGGACGTCACCAGCCCCCAGCCCGGTCGTGAGTTCAAGGGGCGCTTGGCGGTGACCACCTCGGAGTATGAGATCTCATCGCCTACATAGACCGGCCGCTTCCACTTGAGCTGCTCGATCCCCGGTGAAACCCCGATCTCCGGCAGAGCCTCGCCCCGCGCGGTTTTCGCAGCACGGTCGGCCATATTCAGATCCACGTAGAAGCGCATCCACGTGGAGATGGTCTGCCATCCGCTGGCGCACAGGGCGCCGAAGTGGCTCTGCTTTGCCGCCTCCTCGTCCACATGGAATGACTGAGGGTCGTAGTTGACGGCAAAGCCTTTGATGTAGTCCGCATCAAACGTCTTTGCGCCAAGCTCAAAATGCTCGCCGACTTCAATGTCTTCATAGAAGTTGGACAGAATGGTCATGCTTCGGCCCCTTCGACAGAGGCGCGGGTCTGCACCAGGTTGGGGCCTACGGTGATGCTCTTAAGCTCGCCGTCCTGGTTATAGATTTCCCATTTGAACTGGATGATGCCCATCTCAGGCCGGCTCTTGGACACCCGCTTCTCCAGCGTGGTGCGCTTCAGGCTGAGCACATCGCCGGAGCGCACCGGGGCCACCCATCTTACATCGTCCAGGCCGAACGATCCCATGGAGGCTGTCTTGTAAAGCACGCTGTCATAGATGATGCGCATTTGCATGGAGAGCACGTGCCAGCCGGACGCGATGAGCCCGCCCGTCATGGTTTCAGCCGCCAGCTCTTCGTCCACATGGAACGGCAGCGGATCATACTGCTTGGCAAAGGTGATGATCTCGTCAGCCGTCACCTCATAGGCCCCGGCCTCCAGGACCTCGCCCACAGGGAAATCTTCAAAGTAGAGCAAATCAGGATCAGGGCCGCCCACGGTCATGGTGCCTTAAACGTTGAACTTGAACAGAAGAACGTCACCGTCCTTAACGACATAGTCCTTGCCTTCATCGCGCGCCTTGCCGGCCTCCTTGGCACCGGCCTCGCCGCCGAGGCGCACATAATCGTCATAGGCAATGGTCTGCGCCCGGATGAAGCCGCGCTCAAAGTCGGTGTGAATGACGCCCGCTGCTTTTGGCGCGCGGGTGCCGTCCGTGATGGTCCAGGCCCGGGTTTCTTTCGGCCCTGCGGTGAAATAGGTGATGAGACCGAGCAGGTTGTATCCGGCCTGGATCAGGCGGTTGAGCCCCGGTTCTTCCAGACCAAGGTCGGCGAGGTATTCCTTCTGATCGGCTTCATCGAGCTGTGCCAGTTCCGCTTCGATGGAAGCAGAAATCACAACCACACCAGCGCCCTCCGCGCTTGCTTTGGCTTTCACCTTTTCGGTGTGGTCGTTGCCCGTGGCGCTTTCGCTCTCAGAGACGTTGCACACATAGAGCACCGGTTTTGTGGTCAAGAGGTTGAGCGCTCGCCAGGCCGGTTTGTCTTCTGCGCTAATCTCCGCGAGCCGGGCCGGCTTGCCGTCGCGCAGGAGGGTCATGGCCTGCTCCATAAGCGCGAGTGCCTGCTTGGCCTCCTTCTCACCGCTGCGGGCCCTCTTCTCCAACGGCTCGGCGCGTTTCTCCAAGCTCTCCAGATCGGCCAGCATGAGTTCGGTCTCAACCACCTCAGCATCGCGCACGGGGTCGATCTCGCCCTCAACATGGGTAATGTCGTCATCGTCAAAGCAGCGCAGCACATGGGCGATGGCGTCCACCTCGCGAATGTTGGCCAGGAACTGATTGCCGAGCCCCTCGCCCTTGGAGGCGCCGCGCACGAGACCTGCAATATCCACGAAGGTCAGCCGGGTGGCGATCACCTCTTTGGACTTGGCCACACCGCTGATCTGCGACAGCCGGCTGTCCGGCACGGGCACCTCGCCCACATTGGGCTCGATGGTGCAGAACGGATAGTTTGCCGCTTGAGCCGCTGCGGTGCGGGTCAAGGCGTTAAAGAGGGTCGATTTGCCCACATTAGGCAGGCCCACAATTCCGCATTTAAATCCCATAATCGATTGCCTCTAACCGCCAAAGATCTTCTTCAAGGCCGAGGCCATGGGCCCGGCTTTCTCTTCTGTCTTTGGCGCGGTTTGTGTCTCAACTTTGGCCGGCGCGTCCGGCTTGGCGGGCGCTTCTTGCTTGCGCGCCTTCTTCTCGGGCCGTTCTGCAGCTTCCGGGTGAATGGTCAGGTGCACCTTGTTCTGAAAGCTGCTGGCATTGCCCTCTGCCAAAAGGGCGGCATGCTCGCCAACGCCTCGCAGCATGAGTTCCAGCCAGTCCTGGTCGTCCTTGGCAAAATCTTTCAGCACATGGGACAGCACCTTGGCTTTGCTGCCGGGATGGCCGATGCCCATGCGCACCCTTTGAAAGTCTTTGCCCATGTGGGCGGAGATGGAACGAAGGCCGTTATGACCGGCCACGCCGCCACCCAGCTTGCAGCGCAGCTTGCCCGGCGCCAGGTCAAGCTCGTCGTGAAAGACATAGACATCTTCCGGCGCGATCTTGAAGAACTTCGCCGCCTCGCCCACCGAGCGTCCGCTTTCGTTCATGTAGGTTTGGGGCTTGAGCAACAACACCTTTTCAGAGCCCAGCCGGCCTTCGGCCATCTCGCCGCCAAAGCGCTTGCGCCAGGGGGAAAAGCCATGGCGGTGAGCAATCTCGTCCACCGCCATGAAGCCAATATTGTGCCGGTTGCGCGCATATTTGCTGCCCGGATTTCCAAGGCCTGCAAAGAGTATCATGCTGCGCTCCTTAGGCGCGGGGTAGGGTCCGCGCGGCTATTCCTCGCCGCCGCCCTCTTCTTCGCCTTCAGCTGCCTCGCCCTCTTCAGCGCCTTCAGCACCTTCAAGACCTTCGAACTCTTCATCTTCGTCCGTCGGCTCGACCTCTTCGGCCATGGCGGCCGCGATGGTGGCAATGGTGAAGTCTCGGTCGGTGATCGTCGGCTCCACACCTTCCGGCAGGGTAATGTCGGAAATGTGGACAGAGCCGCCAATGTCGAGGCCAGCGAGATCTGCCTCCAGGCCTTCCGGAATCGCTTCGGCCGGACAGGACAGCTCAACCG
>JBCDIP010000327.1:0-4658 GCA_038748855.1 Pseudomonadota bacterium | reverse complement strand
CTTCTTTTCAGGCGACCTTGGCCAACCGCCCAACGGCTTTCCGGAGGAGCTGCAGGCGAAGGTCCTTAAAGGCAAGCAGGCCTCAACCAAGAGGCCCGGCGCAGATCTGCCACCGGCCGACCTTGGCGAGCTGAGACAAGAGGCGGAGAAGGCCGCCGGGCGCAAAGTGAGCGATGAAGAGCTCAACTCCTATGCCATGTACCCGGAGGTGTTTAAGGATTATGTGGCGCGCAGGCGCGAGTATGGGCCGGTGGAAGTGATCCCCACCTTGAACTTCTTTTATGGGATGGAGCCCGGAGCGGAAATCGGGGTGGACCTGGAGGCCGGCAAACGCCTCCACATACGCTGCCAGACCATTGGCGAGGTGGACGATGAAGGCAACCGCCGGGTGTTCTTTGAGTTAAACGGCCAGCCGCGCTCCATCCGCGTGCCCGACCGGTCGGTGGTGGGCGATCTGGTGTCCCAGCCCAAGGCGGATCCACAAAACCCCAAACACTTGCCCGCCCCCATGCCGGGCCTGGTGTCGTCGGTTGCGGTGAGTGCTGGGCAAGCGGTGAGCGAGGGAGATGTGCTTTTGACCATTGAGGCCATGAAGATGGAAACCTCGATCCATGCAGACCGGTCCGGAACCATCAAAGCTGTGGTTGCCCCGGCCGGGACCCAGATCGATGCCAAGGATCTGCTCCTGGAATTTGATTGAAGACGGTTTTGGCGAGGACCCTCTGTCTCGAACCAAGACAGATGGGCCGTAGGCGGACGAATGTCACTTGGTCTTTACTTCATCATTTGTGACATTTCTCATATGCAACTATACAATTCCGGCTAAGATTGCTCGTTACGGCTTTATTCTCGTGCTGGGAGCAAATGAGAGAGATGGCGGAACCGGCAAGCAAATCCTACTGCCTGCGTCCCATGTCAATGGATGACATGCCAACGATTGCGCGTTGGTTTGAGCACCTTGCAGACCTCTGCCTGTTTGACCGCGGCTGCGCGATGCCCGTCAATGAGGCAACCGTGTCCGCCAGTTGGGCCGAGGTGCTGAAAGGGCCTGAGCCCGCGAAGGCGTATTGGTATGCCCTGGAAAATGATGAAGGCGAAGTGGTGGCCATCATCGGGCTGGACAATATCAATTACATCCATGGCGATGCGGTGATCGCAATTTATGTCTCCAATAATCTGCGTCAAATCGGCATCGGCAGCCGGGCCATGGCCATGGTGATCGACATGGCCTTCAATCAACTCAGATTGAACAGACTGACCTCCTACTTGCGTGAAGACAATCTGGCGTCGCAAAAACTCACTCAAAAGGTCGGATTCACTCAAGAGGGCCTCATGCGCCAAGCATGGTTTGCGGCCGGCAAGCATTTTGACATTTTGTCTATCGGATTGTTGAGCAGCGAGTGGTACGAACATCGCCAGGCCTTGATAGACAAACTCGACGACTCTGTTGAAATCAGACTTGGCCGTTCGCCTGACTCAGCCCGTAAGTGGCCAGAATCTCTGACATAATTATCATATTGTGGTGATAAATGGAGATTGTATCGATTTATCGATCTTTTCTACTTATTGCCGAACACGAAATTATGTAACAAACTGAATGTTGGGAGTGGGAACTGCGAGGGGGAATGCGTCCTCGTGTCCGAGACTATCATAAATTGAATCTTGCTCGCCCGATGGTTGAGGCAGGATTTGCAGGGTGTAGCGGAATGGCGGAAAAGAGCCGGCAGTTACGAGCAATGCTGTTCGCTGACATTGTCGGCTATAGCTCCCTCGTCGCCGGTGACGAAGAGGTCGCTCTCGATATCATCAGCGACTATATCGAGCTGTTCGAGCACTTCTGCTCAGAGCATGAAGGCGAGATTGTTCAGATCCGCGGCGATGGCGTGTTTGCGCTGTTTGGCAGCGCAGTAAATGCGGTCAGTTGTGCCGTCGAAGCCCAAGACTTTATCGCGAAGAAGAATGAAGTTGCGCAGAACCGCGTAGAATTCCGGGTCGGGATCAATCTTGGCGATGTGCTGCAAAGCAGCACCGGCGTTCACGGCAGCGCGGTCAACATCGCTTCGCGGCTTGAGGGCCTGGCAGATCCGGGCGGGGTGTGCATCAGCGGGGCGGTCTATGATCAGGTCAAAAGCCGGATTGCCTGCTCCTATGAAGCCCTGGGCACCCAGAAGCTGAAGAACATCGCCGAGCCCATCGATGTCTACGCGGTGCGAAAAGAAGGGCAGATGGTTGCCGCCGCCGGCAGCCCACGTATCATCAGCCGCCAAGAGAAAGCCCAGCTACCCAACCGTCCGTCCGTGGTTGTCTTGCCCTTTAAGGACTACAACAGGGAAGAAAAAGACAGTTGGTTTGTGGAAGGGATCACCGAAGACATCACGTCCAATCTCTCTCGCTTCCATAATCTTTTTGTTATCGCGCGCAATTCAGCGTTCATTTATCGCAACAAGGATGTACGCCCACAGCAAGCGGCCATGGAACTGGGGGTCAGGTATGTGGCCCAAGGGACCGTGCGCAAAGCCGGCAACCGCGCGCGGATCTCTGTGGAACTGGTGGATGCGGAGACCGAACGGACCATCTGGGCAGAACGCTACGATCGCACGCTAGATGACATCTTCGATGTTCAAGACGAGATCGTTAGCACTGTGGTGACGGCCACAAACGTACAGATTGAGGTGACGGAAACCGAGCGGGCGTTTAGCCGGCCTCCGTCCGATCTGGCCGCCTATGACCGGGTGTTGAAAGCGCAGCAGCAAATCTTCAAGTACCGCCGCGAGGATAATGAAGAGGCGCGCGCACTCTATGACGAGGCCCACGAGATCGACCCCAGCTATTCTCGCGCTGTGGCCGGCATCTCACGCACACTGAACATTGGCTGGCGCTACAACTGGGTTAGCGACAATGAGAAGCCGTTGGACCAAGCTCTCGACTATGCACTCATGGCCGTGCGGTTGGATGCCTCAGACGCACGCGGCTACGGCGAACTGGGCTTTGCCCATCTTTACCGAAAGGAACATGACGCCTCGATCCGCGCTTACGAGCAAGCGCTGAGCCTGAACCCCAATGATGCTGACCTGATGGCCGACTTCGCCGACACGCTCCAGCATTCCGGACGCTCAGAGGATGCAGTTGAGCTGTTCCTCACCGCAATGCGGCTCAACCCCTATTATCCTGATCAGTATTTGTGGGATCTGGGCGGGGCCTATTACAATCTGAAGCGCTATGAAGATGCGATCAGCACCGTGCTGAAGATGAACAACCCGGCAGAGGGCCAGCGTCTGCTGGCAGCCAGCTATGCCCAGTTGGGTCGCCACAATCAGGCGCGTTTTCATGCCTCCAAGGTGATGGAAGCCCATCCCAACTTCTCGCTGGAACAATGGGCCAAGATTATGCCCGATAAGTATCCTGAGGACACCGAGCACTTGGTGGAAGGCCTTCAGAAGGCAGGCCTCTAGGCAAAAAAAGATGGCGCAAGAGATCCTTGCGCCATCCAGTATTCCAACTCTGAGTTTAGGTTTTGAGGACTTAGTCGTCCGCCCCCGACACGCGCGAGCCGCTGACCCTGGAGCCAATGACCCGCGAACCACTTACGCGCGAGCCACTGACCCGCGAACCACTCACTCGCGAACCACTCACTCGCGAGCCGCTCACACGCGAACCGCTGACCCTGGAGCCGCTCACGGCTCCCTCACCCATGCCTGCTTCGATCAGGTCGGCAATCGGCCCGGTGCTCACGTCCAGCGTCATGGAGAAATCAGATTCGTCGTAGGCCCAACCCTTGGCTCTGCTGTTTTCGCCGTTCGGGAACTTGAAGTCCTGAATGACAAGGCTGATTTCCTGACCGGCGAGATTGACAATGTCTTCTCCGCCCCCGTGGACCAAGAAGATGGTGGGTGCATCCAGCTCCACATAGCGGCCGGACGCGATGAAGCCGTAAATTCTCGCAAGCCCAGGATCCAGATTATTGTTGGGACCGGCGTCGTTCGTCAGCATTTTGCCAATGAAGTTGTTGGCATTGTTGCGTGTCGGCGGGTATTTGGCCGCGGTCGTATCCAGCTTGAGGTCCTTCAAAACGAAGCCAACAAGGATGATGGTCGACCCGCTTAAGAGCGTGTTGCCCACATCATAGTTGTTTCCGGATGATGTATCTGTCATGGCCTAGCTCCTCGCCTGATTTAAATGAACATTACACGGCCCAAGCATAAATTCAATAAAATTGACGGTAAAACACACCAAAAGCCTTAGAAAACTGAGTTATTTCTATTTTATTCAAGATCGCGCGGTGAAATCGTCCGATCAGTGAGGGAATGACTATGTTTATCTGGCTTCTTTAGGCGTGGACCGGGGTCGTACTTGCCGATCTCCCGCAGTAAGAAATTGCGATGAATGATCTTGTAGTTCTCCCCGCCAGTAAGGGCCTGGTCAACCTCTTCAAGCGCCTTTCCAAACCCCTCATAACTGATCCGGCGGGCGCCAAACTTTGGCAGGGCATCGGCCACGAATGTGCCTAACTGATCGCGCGCCATCTCCAGGGCCTGCTTAAACCCTTGCGGATTGAGCGCGTAGAATTTGTCAAAATCATCTTGCAAGATGTTGCTGTAGTCAGGGTCGCCCTCCAGCCGGTCAGACATCTCCTCCATTTCTGAGGGGATAAGATCACG
>JBCDIP010000326.1:0-4660 GCA_038748855.1 Pseudomonadota bacterium | reverse complement strand
GTGTTGGATGTTCCCGCGTCCTTGCGAAAGCGAGGACCTTCTGGGTGCGGGGAAAGTTGTGAGCTATGGGCCCTCGCGTTCGCAAGGGCGCGACGTCATCCCCGTAATACTAACCGTCATCCCCGCGAAGGCGGGGATCTCTTGCAGAACTCGAAGCTGGATGCCCGCCTGCGCGGGCATGACGGACCAAGTGGGTGCGTGCGCAAGGGTGCGGGCTTTTTCCGTCAAACCGGAATTTGCGCAAGCAAAGATCCCGGACCCAGAGCGAGTTGCCCCTGGGTCCCCGCTTTCGCGGGGATGACGAGTGAGTACGGGGAGGGCGAACGAGTACGGGGAGGGCGAACGAGTACGGGGATGACGAACGAGTAGGGGGAAGGCGTTACCTTACCGGCCCAAAGATCTCTTCAAAGTTCGCCTTCAGCGCCAGATCAACCTCTTCCATGGTCACCGGCAAGCCAAGATCCACCAAGCTGGTCACCCCATGATCGGCAACGCCGCACGGAACGATCCCGGAGAAATGCTCAAGCTCCGGCTCCACATTGATCGAGATCCCATGAAAGCTCACCCAGCGCTTCAGCCGGATGCCGATTGCGGCAATCTTGTCTTCGCGTTCCGCACCAAGCTCCGGCCGGCGGACCCAGACGCCGACCCGGTCCTCGCGCCGCTCTCCGGTCACATTGAAATCAGCCAGCGTAGCAATGATCCAACGCTCAAGCGCGGCCACGAACACCCGCACATCCTTCTTGCGCCGGTTCAGATCCACCATCACATAAGCTACCCGTTGGCCCGGCCCATGGTAGGTGTATTGCCCGCCGCGGCCTGTCTTGTAGACCGGGAACCGGTCCGGGGTGAGGAGATCTTGTGGCTCTGCACTGGTGCCGGCGGTGTAAAGCGGGGGATGTTCCAACAGCCAAACCTGCTCGGGCGCTGTGTCCTCGGCAATGGCTGCAGCGCGGGCCTCCATTTCCTCAAGAGCGGTCTCGTAAGCCACCAAGCCAGGGCTCACGCGCCATTCCACCAGGTTTGGTGCGTGCAGGCTTTGGGCCACGTCGAGCTCTTCGCGGGGGGCGGTCATGGCGCCTTGGTAACGCTGATTGAGGCTGGAGCCAATGGGAATAATCGTAACCATGCCGGCCAAATCACTTGATTTGCGTCAGGCACATTGCTACACGCTGAGCCGCCTTCCCAAGACATGCGGTCGTGGCGGAATTGGTAGACGCGCAGCGTTGAGGTCGCTGTGGGGTAAAACCCGTGGAAGTTCGAGTCTTCTCGACCGCACCAAACTCCTTCTATAGAACAGCTCTCAGCGTGAGACGGCCACCTCTTTGCCGAATCTCACACAAATTGCGGCTACAGTGCCCGTTGGAGGACGTGGGGCGGTGTCATGGCTGATGCTTTGGACGAGCTGAATATTCATGATGAGAACGGCGCGCTGGCGTCGGATTTCGTGCAAGCCGTTTCCGATGCTATCGATGAGCGGGACGCCAAGGCCCTGCGCGCGCTCGTCAAGCCGATGCACGAGGCGGATATCGCCGACCTGATTGAGTTTCTGCGTCCGGCCGAACGTCCCATCTTCATCGAGCTCCAGGGCCGCACCTTTGATCCTGAAGTGCTGCCGGAGCTGGCTGAGACCGTTCGCGATGAGCTGGTGGACGCGCTTCCGAACCAGACCCTGGCCACCGCCATCCGCAAGTTGGACACGGACGATGCGGTCTACCTGCTGGAAGATTTGGATGAGGCAGAAAAGCAGGACATTTTGGCCAAGGTGCCGCGCGCCGAACGCGAAGCGGTTCGCCGGTCACTCGACTATAACGAGGATTCCGCTGGCCGCCTGATGCAGGCGGAGTTCGTGGCCGTGCCGCCCTTCTGGTCCGTGGGTCAGACCATTGACTACATGCGCACCGAAGATGATCTGCCCAACTCGTTTGTGGAGATCTTCGTCATCGATCCTCTGTTCCACCTGGCGGGCACGGTTCCGGTGAGCCGTCTCCTGCGCACCAAGCGCGAGGTGTCCATTGGCGATCTCATGGACACTGAACAGACCATCTTCCACGTAGATGATGAGCAGGAGGACCTGGCGTATAAGTTCCAGCAGTACAACCTGATCTCCGCGGCCGTGGTGGATAATGATGAGCGCCTTGTGGGCATGGTCACCATTGACGACGTGGTCGACGTGATCCGCGAGGAAACCGAAGAAGACATGGCCCGCATGGCCGGTCTTGGGGATGAAGAGATCACCGACACCGTCTTCACCACGGTGAAGGCGCGCTTCATCTGGCTGTTCGTCAATCTGCTTACGGCGATCCTGGCTTCGGCGGTGATTTCACTCTTCGATGCAACGATTGAGCAGATGGTGGCACTGGCGATCCTCATGCCCATCGTTGCGTCCATGGGCGGTAACGCGGGCACCCAGACCATGACGGTTGCGGTGCGCGCGCTGGCCACACGCGACCTTGGGGCGGTGAACGCAACGCGGGTCGTTATGCGAGAAACCACAGTCGGCGTGCTCAACGGCCTGCTCTTTGCCGTGATCATGGGGGCGTTCACGGTTTTCTGGTTTGGCAGCGAGCAGTTGGGCATCGTCATCGGGGCGGCTATGATCGTCAATCTGCTGGTGGCCGCGCTTGCCGGGATACTGATCCCTCTGGTGCTCGATCAGATGGATGTTGATCCGGCGGTCGCTTCTTCGGTATTTGTCACCACGGTGACCGATGTGGTGGGCTTCTTTGCCTTCCTCGGATTGGCCGCACTCTGGCTGGTCTGACCTCAGCGGCCCCGCAAGCGCACAACAACTAAGGGAACGGTCTGTCATGATCCCCAACGATTATCCGACGCTGAACTTCAATCTTGGTGACACGGCCGACATGCTGCGCGACACGGTGCGCTCATTCACGGCGGACCAGATCGCGCCGATCGCCGATGAGGTAGACCGGACCGACACGTTCCCCCGCCACCTCTGGCCGGAGCTTGGATCGCTCGGCCTGTTGGGGCTGACGGTTGAGGAAGAGTATGGCGGCTCGGGCATGGGCTATCTGGACCACTGTATTGCCATGGAGGAAGTGAGCCGAGGCTCAGCCTCCATCGGGCTCTCCTACGGGGCCCATTCCAACCTCTGCGTCAACCAGATCCGCCGCAACGGCACGGAGGAGCAGAAGCACAAATACCTGCCCAAGCTGTGCTCAGGCGATCATCTGGGCGCGCTTGCCATGTCGGAGCCGGGCGCAGGTTCTGATGTGGTCTCCATGAAGCTGAGGGCCGACCGCAAGGGCGATCATTACGTGCTCAACGGTTCGAAGTTTTGGATCACCAATGGGCCGAGCGCCGATGTGCTGGTGGTCTACGCCAAGACCGATCCCGATGCGGGCAAGCGCGGCATCACCGCCTTCATTATCGAGAAGACCATGCCCGGCTTCTCCACCGCTCAGAAGCTCGACAAGCTGGGCATGCGTGGCTCTGAGACCGGCGAGCTGGTATTTGAGAATTGCGAAGTGCCGGTCGAGAACGTCCTGGGCGCTGAAGGCGAGGGGGTGGCTGTGCTCATGTCCGGGCTGGATTATGAGCGGGTGACTTTGGCGGGCGGGCCCATCGGCGTGATGCAGGCGTGCATGGATGTGGTGTTGCCTTATGTGCATGAGCGCGAACAGTTCGGCCGGCCCATCGGTTCATTCCAGCTGATGCAGGGCAAGCTGGCGGACATGTACACCACGCTCAATGCCTGCAAGGCGTACCTCTACACGGTTGCCCAGGCCTGCGACCGCAACGAGACCACGCGCAAGGATGCCGCCGGGGTCATTCTCTACGCGGCGGAGAAGTGCACCTGGATGGCGCTGGAGGCGATCCAGACATTGGGCGGCATGGGCTATTTGAGCGACAGCCCCACGGGCCGTCTGCTGCGCGATGCCAAGCTCTATGAGATCGGCGCGGGCACCTCGGAGATCCGCCGGATGCTCATCGGCCGGGAGCTGTTTGCGGAGACGAGCTAGCGGCAAAAAGGCGAAAATGGCCCGCAAAAGGCCACCAAAGGTGATTCGCGAAAAACCGCGGTTTTTGGCCACTTTTGCCTGCTAGCGCATTTGGCGAAACAGGTTGTTCAACTTTTAAGCTATTGAAATCATTGAGGTTCGCATTTTGCGCGCCCCGAACCCTTGCTTTTCCGCGACTTTTGGCGTGAGCATCGCGCGAATTGAGTAATTGCGTACGATTTTACAACCTACTTACGGGTGAAGGAGACAGCCGTGAACAAGAATGATCTCATTGCAAACGTCGCCGCAGCAACCAGCATGTCAAAGGGCGATGCTGCTGAGGCCGTTGAGGCAACCCTCAACAGCATCAGCTCAGAACTGGCCAATGGCGGCGAAGTGCGGCTGGTAGGGTTTGGGACCTTTTCAGTAAGCCACCGGGCCGCAAGCCAAGGCCGCAACCCGCGCACGGGTGAAGCCATGATGATCCCAGCTTCGAACAATCCCAAGTTCAAAGCGGGTAAGGCTCTGAAAGACGCCGTAAACGCTTAAGCACCAGGTCTGGCGTTCTGCGCCAGACCTCGTGGGGTTACACAAGAAGCCCCTGCTGGAAAATATCCGGCAGGGGTTTTCATTTGGCCCCTTGCAGTCCGGCGCACTTGGCGCTAAAGACTGCGCTCGCATTGGCAAGGGCGATTAGC
>JBCDIP010000325.1:0-4666 GCA_038748855.1 Pseudomonadota bacterium | reverse complement strand
GTCATCGTTCCTACCTTCCACGACACGATATTCGAAGGGATCAGCGATCATTCGATTGGCATTGCCGCAGCGCTGATGGCGGCAGCCCGAGGCGCAAAGTACCTGGAGAAGCATTACACGATCAACTATGCTTGGCAGCGATCGAACGAAAAGGCCCATCTGGGTGCGATGACGTTGGAAGACCTTAGGGCCATCAAGCGCATCACTTCCGATATGGAGCGCATTCTCGCCTCAAGCTAAGACTGGAACCAAAAGTTATGGCGTTTGATACTCGTACCTTGCTTCGCAAGCCGATGGCTGATCCGATCCGTATGCAGAAGTCGCTGCAGAAGTTCGGCATTCCCCGTCAGATCCGCGATACCATTGTTGTTGGCACCAAATCGGTCCTGGCGCCTGGCGAAGAAGCCAAGCGGAAACAGCGCGCCGCGACTGCGCCCGTGCCGAAATCGGTGTCAATGGATTATCTCAAGCGCAACGGTGCCGCTATTCTGGCCGGCGAGAATCTTCCCCAAGCTCTGCCCGCTGCTGGGGCGTTGCAAGAGTTCTTTGAGGCGCTGAAGCAAGCAGGCCGGGTGCAGAAGCCGGAAGGGCACTACAAGTCAGACTTTCTGGTTAGGCTGGCGGGGGATGAAGAAATTTTAGCCCTGGCGCCGGTACGCGACTTCGTTTTGAGCGACGAGCTCTTAGGCATGGCGAGCCGGTACTTCGATCAAGTGCCAATTCTCTCCGGTATTGGATTCTGGTGGTCCCCGGTTAATGAATCAAAGGCCGAAAGCCAAATGTATCACTACGATGGCGAAGACAAATCGCAGCTGAAGATCATCCTCAACGTGGTGGACGTGGATGAAAACACTGGCCCCTTCACCTTTTTGACTGCGCCCGCCTCCGAAACAGTAGCCGCCACGCGCCGCCACTCGGCACGGCTAGACGATGACCTTGTGAGCAACGCCGTCGGGGCGGACGTTGTTTCGCGTCTGATCGGACCAGCCGGTACTGTTGGGGCGGTCGATACATCACGCTGCCTTCACTATGGGAGCCGCGGCAATTCAAAGCAGCGCCTCATCTTAATGCTTCAGTTCACCCGATTTTTGGCACCTAAGGCCAGCTTGCCCAGTTTGGATCTGGCGGCCGCGAACCTTGCGCCCGAGGGGCTCGATGACATTCGAAAGATGGTGTTGAACCTTAGCTGACCAAGATAAGGTCAGATTGACGCCTCATTACCATGACGCCCGGCTCTTCAAATTCTCCGGCCCCTACCGAGGCCACGCACTATAAGATCTACACCTCTGATGAGGGGTTTGGACACTTGGTCCGCCAACGCGCAATCCATGATCAACTGCGCCTGCTGTGTCCCCAGTTGCAGACAACGCTGCAAACCAAGACCCACATGCAGGCAGCCAAGCTGATCTTTGAAGAGGTGTCGTTCATCGAGAAATTCAACAATATCAAGTGGGCCAAGACGGCATCAGGCACGCCGGACCTTGAGGCGATCGCCCGCGACTATGCAGACTATCTAGAGCGGTCCGATGCCTACATTGCGTCTGAAACTGATATTGATAAGCACACGTTTGTGATCTCAGATTTCGTCTATGAAGCGTTTGAAATCGCCAACGCAAAAAACGTCCCTGCGTTTGGCGTGGCCCACCATACGTGGGACTGGTTCTTCTCAAAGCTTTATCCATTGCCTGTCAGGACCAGGGTGCTCCGCCGTCTCCATGAGCAGGCACGCTCGGCCCAAAAGCTCTATTTTCCGCCGCTCACCCCGCCGGACATCCTCAATGCCTACAAGGAGAATTGCCAGGAAGTTCCCTTTATAGTGCGTGATCGCGCCGAGGCTTCTCCGACCTCCACCGCGCATGAATTTAAGGTGCTGATTCTCGATAGCGGCTCGCGCCTGTTGTCCACCAGCATTCGCCGCGCTTTGGAGCAGCTGCATGAGCTGGATCACATCCACTTCTTTGTGCCCGAGTACTTCGGTATCCAAGCTGACAATGTCACGCTCATTGGCGATGATGAGGTGTTGATGGACTATATGCCGGAGATGAATCTGGTCATCTGCCGGGCTGGATTTAACACGATCTCAGAGTGCATAGCTCACAGAACACCATTGCTGTTGGTGAGCGAAGCGCTCAATCCGGAAATGGAATCCAACATGCTGTTGATGAAGCAGCACGGGCTCGCCAGCTTTGTTTCGCTGAACAAGCTTGCCGAGAACTTTGGCCCCACCCTGCTCGATTTTCTCAGCGGTGAGTATGACCTGGTGAAGCGCCACATGGCCCACCACGACTTCCGCACCGATGGCGCCAGGGTTGTGGCTGAAGACATTTTGAACCGGGTGATGGGCTGATGCGCACGGTCGCGGTGATACCAGCACGCGGCGGGTCGAAGCGCCTGCTGCGGAAGAATGTCCAGCCCCTGTTCGGTAAACCGTTGATCGTCTGGTCCATCGAAGCCTGTCTTGAGGCTGACGAGGTGGACGCTGTGTTTGTATCTTCTGACGATGATGAGATGCTGGATCTCGCCACCCGCCACGGCGCGCACATCATTCGGCGGCCTGAAGCGCTGGCCGATGATGCAACGCCAAAAATCGAGGCCATCCGGCACGCCCACATGTGGTTGCGGGATGAGCGGGGCATGGAGCCGGACATCATCGTTTCCGTCCAAGCCAACTCACCGGAGATGAGTGCAAACGATTTAGACAAGGCGATCCAGCTTCTGAAGCGCCTGGACTGCTGGGAAGTGTTTTCCATCGACGAGAACGATGCCATGAACGGGGCAATCCGGGCCCTGCGCACCCATTGCCTCTACAACACGTTCTTGAGCGCTCATATGGCCGTCATCAGGGCTAACTATGTAGACGTTCACACGGCGGAGGATTTGCGGGCAATCGAGGCGCGGTATGGCACGGTGGCGGCTTTCGTGCAGGCCAAGTCTGCTTAGCGCGGCCGCCTAGCTGAACTCAGCCGGATCGAAATCATATGAGCGCGAGCAGAACTCACAGTTCACTGTGATCTTGCCGTCCTCGACCGTGTCGGCAATCTCATCAGCACTGAAGTTGCGCAGCACATCTGCAATCCGTTCGCGAGAGCAGTGGCACTTGCAGATGATGGGCACCGGCTCATATGCGGTAGCGCCATCTTCGTGATAGAGCCGATACAAGAGACGATCGGTCGTGAGCTGGGGGTCGATGAGTTCATGGTCTTCGGTTGTTTCCATCAGCACCCGGGCCCGGGTCCAATTGTCATCTTCGGGAAGTTGCTGGGCTTCATACCCCTCCGGCGCGTCTCCTGCGGACAGTTCAATGGGGCTCGACGATCCGTCTGACGGCAGATGCTGCACCAGAATGCCGCCGGCGCGCCACTGTGTGCCGCCAGAGGCGCCCGGTGTCACAACCCGCCCCGCTGCCAGACGCACGCTCGTGGGAATTTGCTCAGACTGTGCAAAGTAGGCATGCGCCGCTTCCGACAATGAAGCGCCGTCCAGTGCTACAATCCCTTGGTAGCGCTCCATGTCGGGCCCCTGGTCCACCGTCATGGCCAAGTGACCTTTGCCGAGATAGACACTCGCGTCCACCGGCCCATCGCTTGACACCTTGCCCACGGCCTCTTCATCAAAACGAGCATAGGCCCGGATCTGTCCAGGGGTCACGAAGTCGACGACCATCATGTCGATGGCGCCGTCGGTTTGGGTTTGCAGAATAAAGCGGCCGTCAAACTTCAATGTGGTGCCCAGCAACGCGCCCAGAGCGATCGCCTCAGCCAGAACCGCAGCCACCTCGTCCGGGTAATCATGTTGGGCCAAGAGCTCGGTGATTGATGAGCCCAGGCGGACGGTCCGCCCGCGCGTGCCGAGCGGCTTGACCTCGAAGGGGGTGACCATGTCATCACCGGTCAGCCCGTGGGCGTAAGCCGCCGGGTCTGTGAGTGTCGGATCGCTCATGGTGGATTAGCGTCCCTGGCTCGCCCCTAGGCACCAGGCAAGGATCCCCTTTTGGGCATGGAGGCGGTTTTCTGCTTCGTCGAACACCACCGATTGGGGGCCATCGATCACCTCAGCCGTCATCTCCTCGCCGCGCCTGGCCGGCAGACAGTGCATAAACACTGCATCCGGTTTGGCCTTTGCCATAAGCCGTGCGTCTACTTGATAGGGCCGCAGCAGGTTGTGCCGGGATTCATTGTCACTGGCGCCCATGGAGGCCCAGACGTCCGTCACCACCACATCTGCCCCGTCCATCGCTGCATCGGGATCGGTGGTCACGGTGACCGTTGCCCCGTTTTTGTGCGCCCAATCCAAATCGTCTTGGTTTGGCGGTAGCTGTTCCGGGCAGGCGAGACGAAGGTCAAAGTCGTAATGTCCTGCCGCATGAATCCATGAGGAAGCAACATTGTTGCCATCACCGCACCAAACCACGGTTTGATCTTCAATCGCCCCTTTGTGCTCTTCCATGGTGAGAAGATCGGCGACGATCTGGCATGGATGAGACATATCGGTCAGGCCATTGATCACGGGCACCGTGGCGTGCTTCGCCAGCTCCATCAGATTGTTATGGTTCGTTGAACGGATCATGATCGCATCCGCGTAACGCGACAAAACCTGTGCGGTGTCCGCAATGGTCTCTCCACGGCCAAGCTGCAGGTCGGCTGCCGACAGCATCAGCGCCTCACCG
>JBCDIP010000324.1:0-4679 GCA_038748855.1 Pseudomonadota bacterium | reverse complement strand
CGGCGAGCGAAAAGGAAGGGGTGCAACGCGCCCTGAAACGCGGTGCGACGCGGCGCGAAACGATGCAGATGATGGTTGCTGCCGGCATGACCGCAGCGGCTGCCGGAAGTATCGTTACCGCAGCGAGCGAAGCGCTTGCAATGACGCCCAAGAAGGGCGGCAAACTTCGGGTGGGAACGGCGCTGCATGGCCCGGATGATACGCTGGATCCGATCCGTCTGACCTCTGAGACCGATTATGGCCGCGCCCGCGCGCACTATAACAGCCTGGTTCAGCTGAGCGACGACATTGTCCCGCAGCCGGAACTGGCCGAGTCCTTCGAAGCCAACAAAGATGCCTCTGAGTGGACGTTCAGCCTGCGCAAGGACGTGAAGTTCCATGATGGCAGCAAGTTCACCGCAGACGATGTGGTGTGGTCGCTGAGCCGCCATTTGGGCAAGGATTCAAAATCGGTCGGTAAAGGCCTGATGACCACCGTTAAAGAGTGGAAGAAGACCGGTCCTTATGAAGTGAAGGCGATTTGTGAAGCACCTTACGCCGACCTTCCGGCTGTGCTCGGCGAGAAGCACTTCAAGATTGCCAAAGCCGATACCAAGGACTTTGCCACAGCGCCCGGCACGGGCCCCTTCAAGCTTGATTCCTTCCGCCCCGGCGTGGGCTCACGCCATGTGCGCAACGATGACTATTGGCGCGAGGGTGCCAATGTGGATGAGATCGAGCTCTTCGGCATCACCGATGAGGTGGCCCGCGTGAACGCGCTGATCGCTGGCGATGTGCAGCTCATCAACGTGGTTCCGCCAAAATCCATGTCGCAGGTTGAGAATGCTCCGGGTGTAACCGCCCGATCCATTCCGTCCGGCTCTTACATGGGCATTTGCCTGCACACCAAGCACGGGGAAGGCAACAATGCCGACTTCGTCAATGCCATGAAATACATCATGCGCCGCGACCGGATCGTGAAGAACATTCTGCGCGGACATGGCACCGTGGGCAATGATCACCCGATCAACGTGGCTTATGGCGTAGACTTCTGTGACGCGCTCCCGCAGCGTGATTTTGATCCGGACAAGGCCAAGGCTCTCTTTAAGAAGTCGGGTCTGTCTGGCGCTGAGGTGCAGGTTGCCGAGGTGGCCGGCGGCGTGACCGACACCATGCTGCTGGTGCAGCGCGAGTGCCAGAAGATCGGCTTTAACCTGCAGATTAAGAAGGTTCCGACGGACGGTTACTGGGGGGCGGTCTGGCAGAAAACCGCTATGAACGTGACCGCTTGGAACATGCGCCCAACCGCGACCATCATGCTTGATCTCTCCTATGCGCCGGGTGCGCCTTGGAGCGATACGGGCTGGGAAAATGAAGAGATGGGCGTATTGCTGGCCAAGGCGAAGGCGGAAACAGATCCGAAGATCAAGCATGAGATCCTGTGCAAGATGCAGAAGATCGTTGCCGAAAACGCACCTGTGGTTATTCCGAGCCACCGGAACATCGTTGACGGTATCTCCGACAAGGTGAAGGGCGTGCCGAAGCTCTCGCTTGGTGGTCTTGGTGCCAGTGAGTGGCCGGAGTTCGTCTGGTTCGACGCCTAGGCGCCAGCCTTCAATTATAACGGTCATGATGTGGTCCTGCTTAGAGCGGGGCCACATCTTCTGTCCGCTTAGGGGTCACCCTCATGACATTGACCGCTTCATGTGCGTTCGATGACATCGAACACGTGTCGATTGAGATGCCTGACGGTGTGCGGCTGGCCGCGCGCCTCTGGCTTCCGCATGGTGCGGCGGAGGCTCCCGTTCCGGCGATCTTTGAGATCATCCCCTACCGGAAAGGCGACATGGTGCGCGCGAGAGACGAGCGCAACCATCCCTATTTTGCGGCCCACGGTTATGCCTGCCTCAGGGTCGATATGCGCGGGTCCGGTGACAGTGAAGGCCTGATGGGGGACATGTATGAACCGAATGAGCTTGCCGACACCCGCCATGTAATTGAGTGGATTGCCAGCCAGCCCTGGTGCACCGGGCGCGTGGGGATGTTTGGCACATCGTGGGGCGGCACGGCCGGCTTGCAGGCCAGCGTTGATGCGCCCGAGGCGTTGAAGGCGGTGATTGCGGTTTGCGCCACTCACGACCGTTATGAAGACGACATCCACCATATGGGTGGATGCCTGCTCACAGACAGTATCGAGTGGGGCGCCACACTACCGGCGATCCTGGCTTCACCTCCCTGTGCTGAGACCGTCGGTCCTCAATGGTGGGAGATGTGGCAGGAACGGCTGGAGCACCTTGCGTTTCCCCTTGAGGCATGGATGCGCGAAGAGGCACGGGGGGCTTATTGGCGGCATGGGTCCGCGCGGTTCAATGCTGACCGGATCAGCGCCCCCATTCTTGCTATTGGTGGCTGGTCGGACCGCTATTCGAACTCCGTTATGTCCTTGGCGGCTGCGCGGCCAGATCAGGTGTGGGGAATTGTGGGGCCGTGGAGCCATCACTATCCGGATGTGGGTGATCCCGGGCCGGCGATGGACTTCCAAAAGGTTGCCCTGGAGTGGTGGGACCATTGGCTCAAAGCTCCCGAGCCCGAGGTGCCGGCGTGGCCCAAGCTCCGGGTGTGGCTGCGCGAGTATGATGAACCGGCCTATGCGATTGTTCGCAGGAACGGCCGGTGGATCCAGAGTGAACCTGCCGAGCAACAGTGGCAGGCGCACTTGAGCGATGGAGCGCTCATTGAGGATGTGCCTGCGGATCAGAAAAGCGCCGAGGTGGCCGTTCCCCATGATTTACGGGTGGGTCAGTGTGCTGGGGATACAGGCTATTTTGGCAGGTACGGCGGTCTTCCGCTCGATCAGGGTGCCGATGATGCCCACGCTCTCTGCTATGAAACGCCGGCTTTGAGTGAGGATGTAAATCTCTATGGTGCCGCTGAGGTGATGCTGCGGGTCAGCGCCGACGCGCCGCGCGCCCAGCTCGGCCTCAGACTTAGCGATGTTGCACCTGATGGCACGGTTTGCCGTGTTGCGTTTGCCATCCGCAATTTGGCTCTGGACGATATGTTGGACGGAGCGCCGGATACCCAGATTGCGGTGATCCGTTTCCACACCACGGCCTATCGCTTCAAGGCCGGGCACAAGATCAGATTGTCGTTGGCTGGGTCATATTGGCCGCTTGTATGGCCGGCGCCTCAAGCGTCTGAAATTAGCCTTCGTGAAGGAGCGTCGACTTTGTCATTGCCGGTGCTAACCGGTGCACCTGATGCGCAACTCCCTGAGCCGGATGAAAAAGCGCAGCCGGTTCTGCACACAGTGCTTGAAGCTCAGCCCTTGGAGCGCTCAATCGATGAGGCCGAAGACGGCTCGCTGATTTCGTCGTGGCACCAACCCAGCACCCGAGTGAAGCACCATGCCACCAACTCCACGTTCGGATACGAAACCAGCGCACACCATCAGGTCCATAAAGATGATCCCTTGAGCGCGCGGAGCCGGTTTGATCACAGTATGGAGTTTGAGCGCCCGGATGGGGTGGCGCGCGTCCGCTCCTTCGCCGAGGTGCGCTGTGATGCAGAGAGCTTTCACGTATCCGGCGAGGTGAGGGTCAGCTGGAATGATGAAGAAATTTTCGTCCGGCAGTGGGCGCCGTCGATCAAGCGGCGCTGGTCGTAACGTGCGTCCGGCTTAGCGGAACCCAGCAGCCCTCATGAAGTTCTCATAGAGCTTTTTGGAATCTGCCTTCATCCCGGTCATGCGTTCATCGGCTTCCGCCTTGAAGCGCTCCAAGGCACCGGCGCCTGCCGTTTTTTCCAGGGCGCCAGCATATTCAGGGATCGCGCCCCACATGGGGACCGTCGTCTCGTCGATCTCTACGTGGTACTGGATCGAGAATGCTTTAGGCCCCCAGCTCATGGCTTGAACCTGGCAGGCTGGGGTGGAGACCAGAATGTCAGCGCCCTGGGGTGCCTCAAGCACTTCAGCGCTGTGCCATTGCAGGCACCAGAGCGTTTCTGGGAAGCCTTCCAGGAACGGGCTTGTCTTGCCGGTATCGGTCAGATGCACCGGCATGATGCCGATTTCCGGTTCAGCCGCCGGGCCCACTTTTCCGCCCAACGCTTCTGCCAACAGCTGGTGGCCGAGGCAGAGGCCCATATAGGGCATCTTCAGATCCACCACGGCATGGCGGATGGCGGCCTTCTCCGTTTTCAGCCAGGGGTGGGCGTCTTCCTGCCAGGTGTCCATGGGCCCGCCCATGACCCAAAGGGCGTCGTAACCTTCCAGCTCCGGAATGGCCTCGCCCTCGTCGAGCTCGACCGCGTCCCATTGGATGCCGTCGGCCGCAAAGTACTCACGGAAGGTGCCCGGGTGCTCGCAAGCGATGTGTTGGAAGACGAGAAATTTGAGGGAGTGAGAGGTCATTCATTTGATCCCCCGCGTCCTTGCGAAAGCGAGGACCTTCTCTGCCAAAGGAAAGGTGAGAGCTATGGGCCCCCGCTTTCGCAGGGGCACACAGCGAACAACCTAAAACTTCCTATAGGCTTTGTTCAGCTGAACCATGGGATGGTCCGGCGACATCTGGAACTTAATCAGCATTTCGCGGGCCATCATGTCCCGGTCCTGCTGATTGTTGGGTAGTTTGATGTCATCGGGGATCGCCAGCCAGCCGTTGATGTTGCGGTCAAAGACGGCAGGCTTGCCGTCGTCG
>JBCDIP010000323.1:0-4680 GCA_038748855.1 Pseudomonadota bacterium | reverse complement strand
CATTACCGCGTCGCCGCAGACAGCCCGAAGGTCAAACTCGGACTCCCCGAAGTCCTCGTCGGCCTTCTCCCCGGTGGCGGCGGAACACAGCGTGTCCCTCGCCTCATTGGCCTACAAAACGCGGCACAGATGATCACGATCAAAATCCAGGTGGTGCGCGGGGCGCGCTCCTCAAGGGCCGCGCGCACATCGTTGGCGTATTCATGGTCGCGGCTGCCGATCATTTGGGAGCCGTCTTTCGGGTCTTGCCGGTCGTCTTCTGTGCTTTCGCTGTGTTCTTCAGCCGGTCGAGCACCTCTTGCCGCGGGCCGTCCGCAACGATCCGTCCGCTGTCAATAATGATCAGCCGGTCCACAAGGCGCAGCATGGAGTTGCGGTGGGTGCAGACAATGAGGGTCTGGCCGGTGTCGCGCAGTCCCATCAATCGCTCGATCAATACGCCTTCCGTTGTGGTGTCCATGGAGTTGGAGGGCTCGTCCAAAAACAGAATGCGCGGCTTTCGGATGAGCATGCGGGCAAGCGTAATGGCCTGACGCTGGCCGCCGGACAGGGCCCGCCCGCGTTCGCCCACCTCCCGGGTCAGACCTTCGGGGTGAGAGGCGGTGAACACATCCACCCCGGCCATGTGCACGGCGGCGGAAACCTGCTGCTCGGTCACATTGGGCTGGCCGAGAATGATATTGTCTCTGATGGAGCCGCCGAACAGTTCAGGGTCTTGGGCGAGATAGCCCACGCCCGCACGCAAGTCCGCCGGATGGTAATGGCGGATCTCGGTTTCATCCACCAGAATGGAGCCTTCGCTCGGCTCAAAGAAGCCGGCCAACAGCTTGCCGACCGTGCTCTTGCCGGAGCCTACACGCCCGATAATGCCCACGCGCTCGCCGGCGGTGATCTTGAAGGACACATCGGTGAGCGCATTCCCGCTGGCATCCGGATAGGCAAAGGTCACGTTTTGGAACTCTGCCTCGCCGCGCTGCACGGTCTCGCCCCCTTGCAGCGCGTTGTTGCGCTCGCCCGGCAGGTCCATAAGTGCGTTGAGGCCGCGCATGGCGGCAAAGGCCTGCTGGGCCCGCACAAGGGTCTGCGAGATGTTGCCGAGCGGTGCCAAAACCCGGCCCGCCAGAATATTGGCGGCGATCAGCCCGCCAATGGTGATGGCTCCATCCGTTACCAGATAGACCCCCCAGACAATCATCACCACGCTCACCGCTTGCTGCACGGTGGCGGTGAAGTAGATGGCAAGAGACGACCACACCCTCGTCCACGAGCTCGCGCGCGCTGTGGCGGCCACCGCGCTTTCCCAACGCCGCTGCATCACGCCTTCGCCGCCCACGGCCTTAATGGCTTCAATGCCCACCAGCCCTTCCACCAGAATGGAGTGGCGCCGTGCCAGTTCTGCCTGGCTCTTCTTCACCAGCCGTCCCAAAGGCGCTTGGATGAGCAGCGTGACCAGGATCACCAGAGGCACGGCGGCCAGAGGCACAAAGGCGATCGGCCCCACGATCATCCAAAGCACCGCGATGAAGAGGCCGATGAACAGCAGGTCGGTGACGGCCACGAAACTTGAGGACGTGAAGAAATCGCGGACCGTTTCAAACTCACGGATCTGGTTGGCCACAAAGCCGGCCGGACCTCGCCTGGAGCTCATTTTCAGATCCATGGCGTGTTCGAACAGCACCGAGGCAACCTTCATATCCACCCGGCGCCCGGTCTGATCGAGCACCATGGCCCGCAGCTGCTTAAGCAGAAAGTCGATCACAAGCGCGATCGCAACTCCGCCGGCCAAGGCCCACAAGGTGGGGGTGGCGAGGTTTGGGATCACCCGGTCATAAACGTTCATGACGAACAAGGGCACGGCGAGGCCCAACAGGTTGATCACCATTGCAGCCAGCAGGATCTGGATCCACGAGGGCCAGAACTTCCGGGCAGCTGACCAGAACCAGTGGCCGCGCTCCACCTCCCGTGAGGTGGGCAATGCATCTTCCGTTGCGTCCGCGTCTGCCGGGGTGATGTAGAACACATAGCCTGAGGCGGTCTTTTCCAACTCGGAGGTCTTCAGGGTCTTGCGGGATTTGGAGATGCTGGGAAACACCACCTGCACCTTGCGGCCGCGGTTCGTCTTGCGCAGCACCACGCAGGCTGTACCATCGTTCAGCAACACGATGAACGGCGCCACCAGGGCCGGCACCCTGGACACTTTGCGCTTCAGCAGCTGCGCCTTCAACCCAAGGCGTTCAGCTGCGCGGATCAGCAGGTCGGCCGACAATTGACCATCGCGCAACGGCAGGCCGTTGAGAGCAGCCTCGGCAGAAAAAGCTTTCCCGTAGTGGCCGGTAACGTATTCCAAACAGGACAAAAGAGGATCATCCCGCTGCTCTGCCGGTGCAGGCGCAGGGATAATCTTGCCGCTATTCTTGGCGGCAGGGGCACTCGCTTGTACAGGAGCGTCGGACATTTATCCCCTCAAAACAAAACGATCCCCAGTTTCTGGCACAATAGCAAGAAACGGTCCTAATTGTATCGTTTCGATTTTGAGAGAGCTTATGATTAACTTATATAGTTAACAGCCAAGGCCCACGGTTCTAGGCGGCCAGACGACCGGTGGAGAGCTTCTGGCGGAAGGTCAATGCTTCCGCAATGTGCATCCTGCCCACATCGGCCGCCCCCTCCAGATCGGCCAGGGTGCGGGCCACGCGGAGCACCCTGTGATAGCCGCGTGCGGTGAGCCCGATCATCTCTGCAGCATCCTGAAGCAAATTGAGGCCCGAGCCGTCCGGCATCGCGATGGATTCCAACAGTTCGCCGTCGGCCTCAGCGTTGAGACGGAGATGCCCGGCGCCCAGCGACCGAAGTCGGCCGGCCTGCACGGCGCGTGCCCGCGTCACCCGCACCGCCACTTCTGCGCTGCCTTCCTTCGGGGCCGGCAGGCTGAGATCAAGCGCACGCACGGCGGGCACCTCGATCTGAAGGTCGATCCGGTCCAACAGGGGGCCGGAGACCCGGGCTTGGTAATCGTCCACGCAGCGCGGCCCCCGCCGGCAGGTGTGGCCCGGCGTTCCTGCGTGCCCGCAGCGGCAGGGGTTCATCGCGGCCACCAACTGGAAGCGGGCTGGATAACTCACGTGATGGTTGGCCCGGGCGATCACGGTCTGGAAGGTTTCCATGGGCTGGCGCAGCGAATCCAGCACCTTCGGCTGGAACTCAGGCAGCTCATCGAGAAACAGAACGCCATGATGCGCCAGGGCCATTTCGCCGGGCAGGGCCCGCTGGCCTCCGCCCACCAGAGCGGCCTGGCTTGCGGAATGGTGCGGTGTTCGAAACGGCCGGCGGTGCGAAAGGGTGCCGCCCGTGAGCGCGCCGGCCACCGACGCGATCATGGAAACCTCCAGCATTTCAAGGGCATCCATAGGAGGTAGGATGGAGGGCAAACGTTGCGCCAGCATGGATTTACCCGACCCCGGCGGCCCCACCATTAAGAGGTTGTGACCTCCAGCGGCAGCCACCTCCAAGGCACGTTTGGCCACTTCCTGGCCCTTGATGTCGCGCAAATCAGGAAGGCCTGCGGGCTCGTCGGCGGTGATCACCTCAGGGCGTGAGAGCACCTGTGTGCCTTTGAAATGGTTGACCAGCTGAACCAGGGTGTCCGGTGCCAGAATGTCGACCGCATCGCCGGCCCAGGCTGCCTCGGCTCCACAGGGACCCGGACAGATCAGGCCATGCCCCCTGGCGTTTGCGCCCACGGCGGCGGGCAGGGACCCGGCCACCGCAGTGATGGATCCGTCCAAGGAAAGCTCGCCCAACACCGTGTAGCGGTCCAGGAATTCCGATGGAATGATGCCCAATGCGGCCATCAGGCCCATGGCGATAGGCAGATCGAAATGGCTGCCCTCTTTGGGCAGGTCCGCCGGTGCCAGATTGATGGTGATGCGCTTGGCCGGCAAGGCAAGGCCAATGGCGGTCAGCGCGGCCCGGACACGTTCGCGGCTTTCGGCAACTGCCTTATCCGGCAGGCCCACCAGCGTGAAGGCCGGCATGCCGGGTGTGATCTGCACCTGCACATCCACCGGCACAGCCTCAATGCCCCGGAAGGCAACCGTGGCAACATGCGATGTCATGAATATCCCCCTTACGCAACAACGCACAAAGGCTAACACATGCGCGTTACGCACACAAGAACAAGAAGGGAACGATAGGCGCGATGGCGCGGATGCCGGCTCTAAAGCGGCTCCACCACAACGGGCGTACCGCGGTCTGCCAGCGCGTCCAGGGTGCGGTTGACCTCTGAGTTGCGGAAGTTCTGGGCCGATTTGGGGAAGTTCCGCACGAACATGTCGTTCACCATGTGCAGGGACGCCGCCAGAGTGAGGGCGGTGCGCAGCCCGCTCCCCAGCTTGCTGTTGGCCGGAAACACCCGAATCAGCTTTTTCGCCAGCGCAATCCGTGACGGGTTGAACACACCCGCCTCGCGCACCGCCTCAGGGCTGAGGGCAATCTCGCAAAAGCTATTCTCCATCAGGGTGTCCACCGCCGCCACCGGTGCCCAGAACATGCGCTTGGCCCCCTGGTGCACATAGTTGGGCAACCTGCTGGCCATGGCCGTGCGCAAGGGGATCTTGCCCTCCTTCTCGTTGTGCAGGGCGGAGGGCGGCAGTTGGAGCGCAAAGTCGGCCAGCTCATTGT
>JBCDIP010000322.1:0-4690 GCA_038748855.1 Pseudomonadota bacterium | reverse complement strand
CCGGCCCAGTTGGAAGGCATTGACGGGCGCATGCGCTCACGTCTCGCCGGCGGGCTTGTGGTGGACATCCAGGCGCCTGATCTTGATCTGCGCCGCCGCATTCTGCGCACCCTCCAGCTCCCGGCCCCCACCCGTGATCCGGTTGGCCACGAACTCCAACACTTCATCAGAGATGGAAATGCTGGAATCTTTGGTGAGAGCACCGTCCAGCCGGGTCCGCAGAATGCGGCGGCGCAGATCAAGATCAGGCGCCTGGATGTCCACCACAAGCCCGCCAGCAAGGCGTGAGCGCATGCGCCCGTCAATGCCTTCCAACTGGGCCGGCGGCAGATCTGCAGCCACAATCACCTGGCGCTTCATATCCACCAGGGAATTGAAGGTGTGGCAGAACTCCTGTTGCATGGACTTGCCCTGCAGGAACTGGAAGTCATCGATCAGGAGCACATCCACAGACTGGAAATAGTCCTTGAACGGCAGCACATCACGGGCTTTGAGCGCGCCCAGGAAGTGATACATGAAGCGCTCTGCGGTGAGATACAGCACCTTACGGCTGGGATGCACCTGGCGGATGCGCCAGGAAATGGCGTGCAGGAGGTGGGTTTTCCCGAGCCCCGCATTGGCGTGCAGATAGAGCGGGTTAAAGCTCACCGGCAGGCCAGGAGCCGTGTCCGAAACGCGCCGTGCAGCCGAGTAGGCCAGCGAGTTGGATGGCCCTGAGATGAAGGTCTCGAACGTGAAGTTATGATCAAGCGTAGAGCCCCGGTCATCCGGCGGTCCGCCATCGCGCCCTCCAGAAGACGCAGCCGGCCGCTCGCGCGTGCCTGCGCCATTCGAGGACTGAGGCCGGTCTGACGTGTCCGGCTGAGGCTGACAGCTGGTGCGGACAGGAACACCCCTGGCACGAACCTTCACCGCCACAGCTTCGATATCGCCGTAAACCCCGTCCACGATCTTCAGAAGCTTGTCATAGTAGTGAGTCTGCACCCAGTTCTGCAGGAAGCGGGTCGGCAGAGAGACCACAAGTCGCGTGCCGATCACCTCTTCTGGCTCCATTCGGGCAAACCAGCTTGCGAAGAGTTCTTCACCCAGTTCTGCCCTCAGTCGCTGGCTGATTTTGTCCCACTTCTTCTGCAATCCACCTTTGTCGATTGCTCGGCCCTCACCTTTTTTGTCTGGCCCCGATTTTCCGTCAAAGTCGTTCGTAGTCATTGTCAATGATCGCCCGCACAAGTGATTAGTCTTTTGATAAGTCTTTTTGGTTCCAGCAGCCGACAAATGGCTGCCGCCGGTTGGCCTCGCCCGTGGCCGGTCCCGGACTCACTCTTAACTCGACAATTTCAGATGTTTCTCAGTTCGTTCCTGCAGCGGCCCACTACATAATACCCTCAGCAGGTGGCCGATAATGACCAGTCTGACCAGGGCCGCATTGTGCAGGTTTTCTCCTCCAATTCCCGGCGCCCCAACGCCCGTTTAGACAGCCGATCGGTCGCGATCGGCGTTGCATCTACAAGAACCCTTGCTGGCTCGTTCCCGAACCCGCGTGATCCCCACATCCTCAAAACCGGACACACGTAAGCATTCCTGCAAACGCAGGCACTCAACATACATACAGAGTTTCTACCCAGCCACGTTTGACGGGCACTACGCCGCTTCTCTTTTTATGTCCGGCGTATGCCGTCCCGCGCGATATTAGAAGACGACGCTTTACTGCCAAGGGATGGCAAAGTAGCGTTGTCTAAACCAGCCTGTTACAGTTGCCGCTGGTGTCCCCACGCGATGGAGGGACTTTACAACGGCCCTTGCGGGGCGCGCAATACGGTACTCGCAATGTTCCGTGTTCTGACTAAATATTTTCACCGCCAAGGCCTCACCTGAAAAATAGGTTGATCTTGGAAATCGTTGAGTCGCAATGCTTTATCGGACGCCTGTGTCCACAGTGTCACGCCTTAGAATTTTTGGCAAAATCCCGCCTTTTTTCGGCAATGGCCGTGAAATTTGGCTGATTTTTGGCCAGCAGAATTTCGCGCCCGCAGTAAGACGTTGATTCAACGTGGAAAAATTTTTGATAGGTCAGTACACGGACTAAATTGCGCGCTTTTTACGGCCCAAATAGTCTCAAAAAAAAGGCGCGCACTATGTGCGCGCCGCATTGGCAAATTGCCTAACGTCTTGATATCAGGCCGACATGGCCGCAACGCGGCTTGAGAGCCGTGAAACCTTCCGCGCCGCAGCATTTTTATGCATCACGCCCTTTTGAGCAGAACGCATCAGTTCTGGCTGGGCTGCTTGCAGTGCAGCAGCCGCTGCTTCCTTGTCACCGGAGGCGATGGCTTCTTCAACTTTACGCACATATGTCCGCGTGCGGCTGCGCCGGGCTTTGTTGACCTCGGTTTGGCGCGCCATCTTGCGGATTGCCTTCTTGGCAGAAACTGTATTGGCCATAGTACTAGTGTTTCCTGGGTCTGACCCCTTTGGACAGACGAATTATGTGTTGAGCACAGGTTTTGGCTGCGGCCCATCAAAAATCGCCACAGTCCAGGTTTCGCGGGCTTATAAAGGCCCTTGAGCCCAGCGTCAATAAGCCAATGAGCCTAAGAGAGACTTACTTGTTCTGGAAGTTTGCTTTGCGCTTTTCAACGAAGGCCGTCATGCCCTCAGACTGATCTTCGGTGGCAAACATGGACTGGAACAACCTGCGCTCGAATCTCACGCCTTCTGTAAGGGTGGTTTCGTAGGATCTGTTCACGCTCTCCTTGGTCATCATCAAAATGGGTAGGGAGAAAGACGCGATTTTGTCGGCTGCTTCCATCACCTCCTCCATCAGCTTATCTGCAGCCACCACGCGGGCGACCAGACCGGCACGCTCGGCCTCTTCGGCGTCCATCATGCGCCCGGTGAGGCACAGATCCATGGATTTAGACTTGCCCACAAAACGGGTGAGCCGCTGGGTGCCGCCAAGGCCTGGCATGACCCCAAGGGTGATCTCCGGTTGACCGAATTTGGCGGTGTCTGAGGCAAAGATCATGTCACACATCATGGCGAGCTCGCAGCCACCGCCCAGAGCGTATCCGGAAACCGCGGCAATCATGGGCTTACGGGTCTTGATCACTTGATCCCAATTGGCGCCGAAATCCTGGGCATAGGCGTCCATATAGGTCATAGGCTGCATTTCTTTGATGTCGGCACCGGCCGCAAAGGCCTTTTCACTGCCAGTGATCACAATACAGCCGATCTTCTCGTCGGCATCAAAATCTGCCAGGGCAGCGCACAATTCCGTGCTCAGGTCTATACTGAGCGCATTCAAGACTTTCGGCCGGTTCAGCGTGATCACGCCCACCTTGCCTTTTGTGTCCACCAGAATTGTCTCGTATGCCATGGGGTGATCTCTCCCGATGAATGAATTTCGGGCCGCATAGAGCCTTGTTTGCCCCCACATCGCAAGGGAAATTCCACTCCGCGGAGCCTATTTTTGGCAAGATGAGCAATAGAAGGTGGAGCGGCCGGACTGAACGATGCGTTTGATGGGCTGGCCGCATCCTGGCACGCAACACGGCGCATCTTCCTGGTCATAAACCTGGAAGCTGTGCTGGAAATAGCCCAGTTCCCCGTCAGCCTGGGCATAATCGCGCAGCGTAGAGCCGCCAGCCTCAATGGCCTCGCCGATCACATCGCGGATGGTGCGCACAAGACGCTCAATGCGCGCGGTGGGTCCAGCCTCAGATGTAATCGTGTGGGCCAGGCGCTTGGGCGAAAGACGGGCCCGGAAGAGCGCCTCGCACACATATATATTGCCGAGACCGGCTATGATCTTCTGATCCAGAAGCGCAGCCTTCAGGGGCGAGTGTTTGCGACGGAAAGCTTCGTTGAGGTAGTCGGCGGTCAGCGCGTTGCCCATGGGCTCCACTCCCAACGTACTCAGCAGCTTGTGGCTTTCAGCCTCTTCTTCAGAAAACAGGTCCATGATGCCGAACCGGCGGTGGTCGGTGTAGACAATGCGCGTGCCGCCAGCCATCTGGAAAATCACATGATCATGGGGACCGTCACCGGTGGGGCTGCCTTCGGGCATCTTATAATGGAACTCGCCCGGGTGGCCCGGCCTCTCGCCGTTTGGCTGGTGAATAGTGAACCGTCCGGACATGCCCAGATGCATCAGGAGGATCTCGCCGCCCTCTATGCGGGCCAGAATATATTTTGCGCGCCGCGTGAGAGCCTCCACGCGCTTGCCTTTGAGCCGCTGGGCCATGTTCTTTGGGAACGGAAAGCGCAGGTTCTTGCGTCTGAGGGTTACCTCTTCCAGCACACAGCCCGCCATGGACGGCTCCAAACCCCTGCGAACAGTTTCAACTTCAGGCAATTCAGGCATGGATAACTGCGGTTTCCTCTTCACCACGCGGCAAACATTAAATGGCCATTGGCGCGCGCTTCCGGTAGTGTGCGCCGCAATATGACCAAGGGTTCTAACAACACGACCCCGCCCAGCGAGACGGAGGGTCCCCAGGCCCATTTCGGCTTTCAGACAGTGGATGAAGCCGAAAAGCAGGGGCGCGTCAATGACGTGTTCTCAAAGGTTGCCGAAAAGTACGATCAGATGAACGATCTGATGTCCGGCGGCCTGCATCGGCTCTGGAAAGACGCCATGATCGATTGGCTGAGCCCGCCGCGCAGCGACAGGGCGTTCAAGGTCTTGGAT
>JBCDIP010000321.1:0-4711 GCA_038748855.1 Pseudomonadota bacterium | reverse complement strand
CGCCGATGTGGAGGCCGCCGGAGCTCATGTGGAGGCCGGGGACATTGTGCTGTTGCGCACCGGGTGGGACCTTCGCGAATCCATCCACGAAGAGACCTTCTGGACCCGGGCCCCTTATATGAGCACTGAAGCCTGCCGCTGGCTCATGGGCCGCAAGATCAGCGCCGTGGCTTTCGATTTCCCGCAAGATTACTGCATTCGCGATTATGTCACCGGAGCGCGGTCGCCCGTCCTTGAGGAGAACACCACCCACGTTGAACTCCTGCTCAAGGGCGTCATCATGTTTGAGTATCTGTGCAACATGATGTCACTGAAACGCCGGCGCGTGCAGTTTATCGGTCTGCCCCTAAAGCTCCCCGACATTGACGGCTCGCCCATCAGAGCCGTGGCCATGGAAAGCGATGAGGCTGACGTGATCTGATGAACTACTCAGACCTCATTGCAAAGTTCGGCAACGATGCCGGCACCACACGGGCCGCGCTAATCGGTGTGGGCCAGTTTGGCCGCACGCTCCTCATGCAGTCGCGCCGGCTTGCCTCCATGTCCTTGAATGTTCTCTGCGACCTCGACCTTAACCGTCTTGAGGAGACCTGCCGCAGTGTGGGCCTGGCACCTGATGAGTTTCAGGTGGCCGAAACGCCGGCCGCTGCCGCCAAGGCCATTGAGGCGGGCAAGCTTGTTCTGACGCAAGATGCCGCTGTGGCGCTTGAAGCCCCGGTGGACGTGATCGTGGAAGCCACCGGCAATGCGGAGGCCGGCACGCGCAACACCCTCAAAGCCATCGAGGAAGGCCGCCACATTGTATTGGTGAACAAGGAGACCGACAGCGCCGTGGGGCCCATCCTGGCCCAGCGGGCGGCCCGGCAGGGGTTGGTGGTCTCCCAGGCCGATGGTGACCAGCCCAGTCTTCTGCTTGGGCTTATGTCCTGGGCGCGCACGCTGGGGCTCGATCTGGTCTGTGCGGGCAAGGCAAGCGAGTATGACTTTGTGTACGACGCAGTCGCCGGTGAGGTGTGGGCTGAGGGCATGGAGGCCCGCGCCCCGCTCGATCCTGCCTTATGGACGCTGTCGCCAGGCGATCTTGCAGCGTCGATGGCGGAGCGGTCGGACGCCCTTTCCGCACTTCCCCAACGCACGCCGCCGGACTATTGCGAAATGTGCCTGGTGGCCAATGCCTCCGGTCTGAAGCCGGACCGGCCTGAGTTTCATGCTCCCGTGGCACGGGTGTCTGAGGTGCCGGACCTGTTCCGCACCCGCACGGACGGCGGCGTCTTGGCCCGAGAAGGGGTGCTGGAGATGTTCAACTGCTTCCGCCGGCCCGATGAGGTGAGCGCGGCCGGGGGCGTCTTCGTGGTGGTGCGCATCCCCGATGAGGAGACCGGGCGCCTGTTTCAGGCCAAGGGCATGCCGGTGAGCGCGGACGCAACCCATCTTCTGGCCTATAACCCGACCCATCTCTTGGGCGTGGAGGCCGCGCTCTCGGTGATCGTGCCCCACCGGCTGGGCCTTGCCACGGGCAGCAGCACCGTTGCCCCGGTGTGCGATGTCGCCATGCGGGCCACAAAAGCGCTGAAGGCGGGCACCATGTTGGATGATCACGGGCATCATCATCACCATGTGGATGGCGTAGAGGCGCTGCTGGTGGACAACAGTGCTCTGTCGGAGGGCTCAGCCCTGCCCTACTTCATGGCCATGGGATGTGCGCTGGTCAAGGATGTGGCCGCCGGGGAGCTGATTACGCCGGATGCGGTTCAGGCGCCGGAGGGTTCGGTGCTGTGGTCGCTGCGCGCGGAGCAGGACCGGATGTTCGGGGGGTGATGTGGGGCTATGGGCCCTCGCGTGCGCAAGGGCGCGGAACAGGAAACCCGCGCGTCCTTGCGAACGCGAGGACCTTCTCAGCCAAAGGAGAGGAATGAGCCATGGGCCCCCGCTTTCGCAGGGGCGCGGTGAAGCTCTACGTACTACGATCCAAAATCGCCCCACCCGGCATCTGCTGGGTTGGCGTCAGTTCGATCAGGCTCACGTTCACATGCTGCGGGGTGCCGATGGCATACATGATCGCCGCCACAACATCCTCCGCCTTCAAGGCCTCAAACCCCGCCATAAACGCCGTGCGGTCAGCCTCCGTCTTGAAGGCGGTGTCAAAGAACTCCGTGGCAATCCGGCCCGGGCATATCTCCGTCTGGCGCACACCTGATCCTTTGAGCTCCATGCGCAGATGCTGGGCAAACCGGTGAAGCCCGCCCTTCGTGGCCCCATACACAGGAAAGCCCAAAGGATAGAGCCCCGCAATCGAGCCAATATGCACCATGTGCCCACGCCCGCGCTCCACCATGCCGCTCAGCACCGCATGGGTGACGTGAATGGCCGCGGCCATGTTGAGCTCAATCATCTCATTGATCTCATCGGGCGTGCTTTCCAGGAAACCTTCATAGCCGCGCCCAAGGCCGGCATTGTTCACCAGCACATCCACCCCAAGCCCCTTCAGCGCGGCATAAACCGCGTCGGTGTCTTTGAGATCAAGCGCCAGGGGCTCGCAGCCGGTTTCCTCCGCCAGGGCGTCAAGACGGTCTTGCCGGCGCGCCAACGCCGTCACCTTGAACCCAGCCTCGCTCAGAGATCTGGTTGCGGCTGCGCCAATGCCGCTGGATGCGCCAGTGACCAGGGCCGTCTTATAGTAGTTTGCGGGCATGGGGCCTCCTGGTTTAAGCCTTACGGATAGTTGGTGGCGTAGCAGCCGGTCTCAATTTCCTCAATCAAAGACGGCGCGCCGGGCGCCCAGCCCAGCTCGCTGCGAGCGCGCTTGGCCCTGACCCGGCTGTTGGACGCCATGGTGTTATGGGCCGGGCCATCACCCCATATGGTGGCTGCATACTCTGCCGTCATGGCCTCCGCCTTGCCACCAAGTCCCAGCATCCGGCTGATCGCCTCACACACCTCGCGCATGGAGTTCTCGCCGTTCTCCGCATAGTAGAAGGCGCCGGCCGGTGCCTTATCGAGCGCCAGGAGATAAAGCGTCACCAGATCATCAATATGCACGTTGGACCAGGTGTTGGCACCGGGCCCGATATGCTTGGCCGCCCCGTCGGCGCGGGCCAGATCGATGAGCCAGGGCACCTGCATGCTGTGTTTGGCAGCGCCAGTGCCCAGACCATAGATCAGGCTAGGGCAGATGATGACCGCATGCACGCCCTGATCAGCACCCGCCAGGACACGGCGGTTGATCTCCACCCTGGCAGCCCGGCCCGGCGATGGGGTGAACGCGGCATCCTCGTCAAACACATCTTCGCTGAGCTCGCCGCCGTCCGGCTTTCCCACGATGGACGAGCCGCTGGTGTGCAATAGCCGCTTGCCCGATCCGGCGAGCGCGGCCACAAGCGTATCGGCGGACGCCCCGTGATCGGCATTGGCTGTGTTGATCACCACATCCGCCGCTTGGGCGGCCTCAGTTAGAATCTCAGCATCATCCAGCGTGCCCATCACCGGCGCAATGCCGTGCGCGCGCGCCTCGTCGGCCCGCTCTTCAGACCGCACAAGGCCGTGCACCTCAGCCCCGCGGGCCATCAGCGCGGTGGCCACCGAGCCACCAATATATCCGGTTGCCCCGGTCATGAAGATGCGCATCGGCTAGTCCGTCCCTTTGTCTTGCGGCTTCTTGATGAGGCGGCCTGATTCCGACTTGCCCTCCTCCATACGCTCCCGGATGTCCTCAATATGGCTGAGATCAGAGGCATTCATGGTGATGGTCTCACTGCGCTCTTCCACCCACTCAGGATCTGTGTGGATGGCTCTGACGGTGAGGTAATGGGCCAGCACCAAAACACCCCAGAGCATGATGGGGATAAAGAGCCCGCGGTCGGCTGGCGCAAAGTAGCTGAGAGCCATAACGCAGGCGACCACCGCGCCATAGGCCAAGATGTGCGGGCGCAGCGCACGGTCCAGAAGCTGCACCCACGGCTGGTCTGGCTCAGGACCTGGTGTCTCTTCAGACATCTATTTGAAGTTCAAAAACGTGGGCGGCTCAGGCGGCGGTGCTGGGGGAAAGTCCGGATAGCCCCGCGCTACGGCAACGATGCGGAAGGAATAGCGCGCCAGGAGCGCCAAGATGCCCAACACCACCAAGCTGTCCACCATGGGTGCGCCGGCGGCTACGCGATAAACAAGCACGTAAAGGATGCCGGCGAGCGGCGTGGCGCTCATGTAAAGCGCGGCGGCATAGTTCTTCAGCATGCCGAACAGAACCGCGGCCACCACCACGGAAAAGCTGTAATAGGCGATCCCGAGCGAGCGCCCATCCGGCCCACCGCGCAAGGCGGCCAGCGTGATCACGCAGAACAGGACGCCGTGGAGCAGGCAATAGAAGAAGATTTCCGAGTTCGCTTGGCCCTGGTGGAGCTTGTCCACAGGCGTGAAATAGGGCGTGGTCCGCTCATTCCAAACGTAGCGTTTGAAATACTTGTCCCACTCGACCTGTGGCTTTCCCTCTTTCTTGGGCAAAGCTTACTCCGCAGGTTGTGCGTCGGATGTCTTACCCGCTTTTGCGCGTTCTTGCAGAAGGTCCTTGGCTTTCTCAAGATCCAGGCGTTCCTTACCCTCGATCTTGCTGCCTTCCTCTTCCGGCCATTCTACGGTGAGAAGCGGGAAGCGGATGTTTTGCGGCCCAAACAGCACGATCACCAATTGCAGCCAAACCGCGATACCCGCCAATATG
>JBCDIP010000320.1:0-4711 GCA_038748855.1 Pseudomonadota bacterium | reverse complement strand
GCTGAACCTTTACTCATCGCGTCACTACGACACCGATGAAAAGCTCTACAGCGAATTCACCGAAAAGACCGGCATCAAAATCAACCGGATCGAAGACAAGGCCAGCGCGCTGATGAATCGGATTGGCGCGGAAGGCGAGAAAAGCCCCGCAGACGTGTTGTTGACCGTGGACATTGGCAGGCTGTCGGTGGCTGAGAAAGATGGCATGCTTCAGCCGATCAAGTCTGAGGCATTGGATAAAGCCATCCCTGCGCACCTGCGCGACCCGGAAGGCCATTGGTATGGTTTCTCCACCCGCGCTCGCGTGATCTTCTATGATAAGAACAAGGTTAAGGAACCGCCGAAAACCTACCAGGATCTCGCAGATCCCAAGTACAAGGGCATGGTGTGCACGCGCTCCAGCTCCAACATCTATATGCTGTCGCTCATGTCCGCTCTCATCGAGCATGTGGGTGAGGACAATGCCAAAGCTTGGGCAAAAGGTGTCTACGACAACCGGGCCCGGGATCCGCAAGGCGGTGACACGGACCAACTGCGCGGCATTGCTTCAGGTGAGTGTGCCATCGCGGTTTCCAACACCTACTACTTTGCACGGGCGCTGAGAAAAGATGTGCGTGACCTTAGCGGGAAAACGGACAACATCGGCATCGTGTTCCCGAACCAGGACACTTTCGGTGCACACGTGAACATCTCAGGTGGCGGCGTGGCCAAGAACGCCCCCAACAAAGAAAACGCGATCATGTTCCTAGAGTATCTTGCCAGTGCAAAAGCTCAGAACTACTTCGCGGCCGGCAATGACGAGTATCCGGTGGTCGAAGGCGTAGGCAAGAGCGCGAGCGTCTCTAAGCTCGGCGAGTTCAAGGCCGACACCCAATCGCTCGACAAATTGGGCCCGAACCAAGCGAAAGCCCAAAAAATCTACAACGAAGTCGGCTACAAATAAGCCAAAAAGCCAAGCGGGGAAGGTGGACACGCCTTCCCCGTAAGCTATAGAACAGCAGCCTGCTCCAGAGAGATTTTCTCCTGGGGCTTTTCTTGTTCAACGTCGTCAAAAGCAAAGCGTTTGACCCTCAACAGATCCATCGCCCCTGCGGAGGCCTCTCTGGCCATTAAGTCCTTGGGACCCCTTCGCAAAAGGACCAATTGGCTAGGTCTTGTGGCGGTTTGTCTTGCAATCGTGCTTATTGCGCCGGTCGCTTGGGTTGCATCGTCCATCTTCGCTCAGGATCAAGGCACGCTCGCCCATTTGGCAGAGACTGTGCTGTCGAGTTACATCTCCAATACCCTGCTTCTGGTTTTGGGCGTTGGCGTAGGGGTTCTGATCATTGGGACGCCCACAGCCTGGCTCGTCACCATGTGTGAGTTCCCCGGCCGACGGCTTTTTGAGTGGGCGCTCATCATGCCCCTCGCCGTTCCGGCCTACATCATCGCCTACGCTTACACGGACGTTCTGTCCCATCCAGGAATAGTGCAATCCACGCTGCGCGATGTGACCGGTTGGGGGCCTAGAGACTACTGGTTCCCCAACATACGCTCCTTGGGCGGCGCGATGGTGATGTTCATCCTGGTGCTGTACCCCTATGTTTATTTGCTCGCACGAACCGCCTTCCTGGAGCAATCCAACTGCTATAGCGAGGTCAGCCGCACCCTTGGGCGGACCGCATTTCAGAGCTTTCGGGAGATCTCACTTCCCTTGGCGCGCCCTGCGCTGGCCGGCGGCGTCTCGTTGGCACTGATGGAAACCCTCGCAGACTTTGGAACTGTGGCACACTTCGGCGTCCACACGTTCACGACCGGCATCTATCAAGCATGGCTTTCGATGGATGACCTGGTCGCGGCCGGTCAGTTGGCCACCATGTTGCTCGCTGTGGTGCTTACGCTGGTGGTCATAGAGCGCGCTGAACGCAGGCGGGCAAGCTATCACCACAGCAGGCGCATGGGAGATCTCTTGCGCACCAGGCTTTACGGAAAATATGCGTGGCTCGCAACGCTCACCTGCCTGTTGCCTGTCTTGTTTGGCTTCATCCTGCCGATTGTGATCCTGGTCAATCTCTCCATTGTTGATGGGCATAACCTGTTCTCAGAGCGTTATGCTACCTTGATCAAGAACTCGCTGAGCCTTGCGTTCCTTGCAGCCCTCGCGGCGATCACGCCAGCGCTGATTTTGGCTTACGCGCTGCGTTTGGCGCCCGGTCTGCTCAGCCGGTTCGCTGGCCGGCTGGTCAGTCTGGGATACGCGGTGCCTGGCTCGGTCATTGCCGTTGGCATTCTGATGCCGTTGGCAGCGTTCGACAACGCGGTATCGGCATTCTTGGAGGCCACGTTCGGGATTTCGACGGGCCTCCTGCTTACCGGCTCGGTGGCCGCCTTGGTGTTCGCCTACACTGTCCGTTTTATGGCGGTTGCGCTGACCACTGTAGAGGCCAGCCTGACCAAGATCCCAGGCTCCATGGACGACGCATCGCGGACCCTCGGTGAGACGCAGATCGGCACCTTGCGCCGGGTCCATGTACCGCTCTTGTCCGGGGGGCTGCTGACCGCCGGCTTGCTGGTGTTTGTCGATGTCATGAAGGAGTTGCCGGCAACGCTCATATTGCGGCCGTTCAACTACGATACGCTGGCGGTCCAGGCCTACCGTCTTGCCTCAGACGAACGCTTGGCGCAGGCCTCAACGCCGTCTTTGGTCTTGGTCGCGGTGGGGCTTGTTCCCGTCATAATCCTGAGCCGTCGGATCATGACGACACGAGTGGGTCGGCGGATCTCGTCCGACTAAGCGGCGAGGCTGACACCCTCTGGCCATCGCAGCCCCGCATACGATCGAAGGACCTTTTCAAAGCGCGCAATCTCTGGCCTCAGCTTCTAAAATCCATGTCGTGTGGCCACAGTAGATGTTTGAGGTTTTCAGGCATGGAAACCTAATACTGGAACACGCTAAATGGGTAACCGAGTGCGAAGGCTCAGAGGCAGCATTGCGGACATTATGACCGGATGCGAGTGGATCCCGAATGTCCGATGTTGATCGCGAAATGGACTTCCAGCATGTGCCAGCAATTGACCTCTGGTGTAGCTCGATAAGCGCACTGCGCTTAACTGCTGCGGTGATCAGAAGTCGGCCAAATTGATAACCTGAACCCGTCTGTTCTCGGCAGCGGTTGTGTCGTTAGTGTTCTTTGGCTTTTCGGCCCCAAAACCCACCGTGAAAAAACGCCCTGAGCCCATGCCAGGCACGTTCAAAAGGAAGGCTTGCACTGCATCGGCCCGGCGTTGGGACAATGTGAGATTGTAGCTCGCGGAGCCTTTGGAATCAGTATGCCCAAGCAGCACAAACTTTGAACCGGCAAACTCCGGCCGCTTGAGCACGTCGGCCAGCTTGTTCAACTGACCGAGGGAGGCGTCCGAAATGTCGGCCGACGCAAAGTCAAACAAGATCTCCAGTTCCAGGCTCGGCAGCTTTTGATCGGCTACGATCTCCAGTAACTCGGTTCTGTCCGGCCTCGCGAGCCCTCTTGATCGGCGCTTTTTGTCCACCAGCTGCCGCAGTCTCTGCATCTGGCGTTTTGCACTGAAAGACCGTGTGCGCTTCTTCTTCGTGTGCAGTTGCTTGAACATTTGCTCAGCCGTTTGGGCGTGGACGGGGGCCACGCCCTCTGCGATTGAGGTGAGCGCGATCACGCCCACCGCAATGATGAGCGTTAGACATCTGCGCAAACTGAACATGTCTTTCTTGTGCCTTCCGTGGTGTATCAGCTGCGAAGGACGCTTCTTGCCCGGTTTACGAAGGCGGCAAACTTCGAGAAATGCTTCTTGGCCAGCTGCTTCTTGTTAGCGTAAGCAGGTCGGGTCCAAGCCTTACGCAAAACCGCTGCTGCTGCAGCGAGGATCTTACGGGCGCGTGTTTTCTTGGATGTTTTGCGCAGCTTGGCCGCTGCGTTCCGCAGGGTGCGCTTGATGGGCCGGTAATCGGGCTTCTGATTGGAGATCGAGTTTGCTGTCTTGTCGAGCGCCTGGGCGACGCAATTGATCTTGTCTTTTTCAGGCTTGATCGTTTTGCAACGCTGCAATTGCCGGTCGCCCTCTTGAATGGCTCGGTTGGTAGTGCCGTCACTAAAGGCGTACGCAACGGTGATGGCGGTGAGCAGGGAAATGATTGAACCAACAATCACCCATTTAAATCTGAGGCGTCTCATATGGTATGTACCTTTTTTATAGCTATTGAACCTTGTTCTTGCCGTTTGGTTGCGATGTGAGTGGCCTCGTTGATCACTGTTGCTGAAGTTGTGAAATGGCGGCGCGAGTACCAGGGCCGAACGAGCCGTCGATCGCCCCGGTGTATTTGCCCAATGCCTTGAGCTCGACTTGAAATGCCTTGCGAAACTGAGGGCTCCAGGTGGAATTGTTGTTCAGCATCTCTGTTTTGGCGGCCTCGGTGCCGGCAAAAATTGACCTCAGGACGAGTTTCGCCGCTCGGTCTGGCGCCTTCTTAACGCCGCGACCATCGTCATGGAGAGCTGCAAGGTTGAAGAGTGCGTTGCCGTTGCCAGCATCTGCGCCGGCCAGATACCATTTCACGGCCTCGCTCACGTTTTGTCTCACCCCTTCGCCTAAGGCATGCATGATGGCAAGATTGTTCATCGCATCGCCGTTGCCGCCTTTGGCCGCGCGCCGGTACCACTTCAAAGCCGTGGAGAGGTTCTTGCGCACCCCGGCGGTT
>JBCDIP010000319.1:0-4721 GCA_038748855.1 Pseudomonadota bacterium | reverse complement strand
GCCCATGTCGCCAGACACCTGGGAGAGCGCCTTTAAGTCCATCCGCCGCTCCACCCTGCTGCAGCACTTTCCCTATGCCCAGGCCAACCGGGCCGTGAACCAGACCGGCGCGCGCCACGGCATGATCCAGATCGAGGGCGAACCCGCCGGTCTGGTGCAGGTCTCAGAAGTGGGGGTTCTGAGGAACATCGTTCATGCGGTCAGCCTCGACCGGGGCCCGCTCTGGTTTGAAGGCTATGGGGGCCAGGAGCATCTGGCCGCCTTCTTCGATGCATTTGCGTCCGAGTTCCCCAAGCGCCTTGGCCGCAAAATGCGCCTCTTGCCCGAAGCCAAGGACAACGGACCGAACCGCAGCGCCATCTCCAAAGCCGGCTACGGGCGGCGCGATGAGATGCCGGGTTATGAAACCATCTGGCTGGCGCTGGATGAGGACCCTAAGACCTTGCGCGCCAAGCTCAACGGCAAGTGGCGCAACATCTTGTCGAAGTCCGAACGCAGCGGCCTCAGCGTCTCTGAGGACTGGTCGGGGGAGACCGCGACCCACTTCCTCAAGACCTATGAGGCCGACCGCACCGAAAAGGGCTATGATGGCCCGTCGATCAAACTGCTGGTGCAGCTCTTCAAGCATATGGTACCGCGCGGGGAGGCGGTCATCTTCAACGCCGAGCACGATGGCGAGACCGTGGCGGCGATCCTCGTCCTCCTGCACGGCTCATCGGCCACATATCAAGTGGGGTGGACCACCGATACAGGCCGCAAACTGGGTGCCCATCATCATCTCTTGTGGCGTGCGGTGTTGAGCCTGAAAGAGAAGGGCATCCTTGATCTTGACCTTGGCGGCATCAATGATGAGAGCGCCAGAGGTGTGAAAAAGTTCAAGCAAGGGCTTGGCGGCAAGGAAGTGACCCTCGTAGGGTTCTTCCATTAAGGGGCCCAAGGTGCGGGCCAAAAACCAAACGAAAGCTTTTGAGTATGAGTGAAGATCAAAAACCGGTAGCCGATATCACACGGATCATGGAGATGATCCCGCATCGATATCCCATCCTGTTGGTGGACAGGGTGTTAGAGATCACGCCGGGCGAGGGGGCGGTTGCGCTGAAGAACGTGACCATGAACGAGCCGCATTTCATGGGCCATTTCCCGGGCCTTCCTGTGATGCCGGGGGTTCTGATCATCGAGGCCCTGGCCCAAACGGCGGCCATCGTGGCCGTGGACGCGCTGGGCGAAGAGGCCGAAGGCAAGGTGGTCTATTTCATGACCATTGATGAGGCGAAGTTCCGCCGCCCGGTGACGCCCGGAGACAGCCTGCACCTGCACGTCACCAAGCTCCAGGCGCGCCGGACCGTTTGGAAGTTTGAGGGCATTGCGAAGGTGGACGACCAAGTGTGCGCCCAGGCGAAGTTCTCCGCCATGATCGCCGACCGCGGCTAGGCCTCCAGCAGCTCGTGGGCCATGGCGCCCAGCCGCTCCACACTGCGCTCCAGAGCCGGGCTCCATTCATGGCCACAGCTGAGGCGCAGGCAGTTGGCATATTGCGAGCTTGCCGAAAACAGCCAGCCGGGCGCAAAGCAGATGCGCTCGGCAATGGCCCGGCGATAGAGCTCGGCGCAGTCAAACCCCTTCGGCAGCTCCAACCAGAGCACGAACCCGCCTTGCGGTGAGGACATGCGGGTGGCTTCAGGAAAGCTGCGGTCGATGGCCTGGCTCATGCGGCTGATATTGTCGGCGAAGTGCCGCCGGATCCGGCGCAAGTGTTTGTCGTAGCCGCCCGTGCGCAGGAAGTCGGCCATCGCCTTCTGAGGCAGAGCCGGGCCGCACAAGGACGAAGCGAACTTGGCCTCCAGGATCGCCTTGAACCGGCCCGAAGAGGAGATCCATCCAATGCGGTATCCGGGCGCCACGGTCTTGGAGAAGGAGCTGCAGGTGAGGATGTCAGCGTCCGGCGCCAGCGCCGCAAAGGGGCGCGGGCGCGACGGGCCGAAATAGATGTCGCCGTAGATGTCATCTTCGATCAACGGCACGTCATGGCGCGACAAAAGATCGATGATGGCCAGCTTGCTCTCCTCAGACATCAGGCAGCCGAGCGGGTTGTTGAAGGACGATGAGAGAAGGCACGCCGACACGCGCCCCGTCTCCACGGCTTTGCGCAGGCGCTCCAGATCAATCCCCTTGGTGGGGTGCGTCGGCAGTTCCAGCGCTTTCAGGCCCCGCGCTTCCAGAACCTGGAGTAAGCCGAAATAGGTGGGCGATTCGATCGCCACCGTGTCCGCCGGCTTGGTGGTCGCCGTCAGCGCCACAGCCAGGGCCTCGGTGCAGCCACAGGTCACCACAATAGTGTCTGGCGCGAGCTCTTGGCCAAGACGGATCCCACGCTCGCTGATCTGCTGGCGTAAATCGATATCACCGCGCGGATCGGTGTAGATGTTGTACTCCCACCCAAGGGTCCTTGCACACCGCGCCAGGTGCCGGTCCAGCGCCTGGGCGTCCAGGATCTTGGCGCTGGGAATGGCGCAGCCGAGCGGCGCATAGGCGGGGTTGGCCGCATGCTCCAAGATCTCCGCCACCCCGGTGGAAACGGCAACCGCGCTGGGCCGCGACGGGGGCGATGAACTGCTAGGGCCTTCGCGAGCCGGCTCGGCGCTGCGGGCGATATAGAACCCGGACTTGGGCTTGGCTTCCAGAACGCCGCGATCCTCCAAAACCCGGTAGGCCTGGATAGCCGTGGAGAGCGACACCCGGTTTTGCTCCGACACGGCCCTCAGCGATGGCGCTTTCATGCCCACTTTCAGAATGCCGGCATCCACCAGTCCGGTCAGCTTGGCTGCAAGCTCTTCATAGCGATGGGGTGGGGCAGGGTCGTTGTGCATGGGGGGATGCCTATCATGACAGATCCCAGAAAAGTAAACTGTACTGGTTACAATGACAAGTTTCTGTATCTGTTATGGTCGCCCGTTTTGCCTATCATAGGCCGATCTCGTCCCCCAAGGAGCCCGACATGATCCAGATCCCTGACCGCTTCCCCCACAACGATATCCTGTCGCTCACCGCCGAGCCTGCGCTCTATGACCTGGCCGAAAGCGTCGGCCCGGACCTTAAGCTCTCTGAGGTGTTGGGGGACCTTCAAGATCCTGACCTCGCCTCCCTGCCGCTGGCCTATTCCGGCGCCAGTGGCCATCTGGATCTGCGCGAACTGATTGCCAAGCGTCACGGGGTGAGCGCGGACGAGGTGATCGTCATGGCCGGCGGCATGCAGGCGCTGTTCCTCTTGGCCCACATCCTCTGTGCGCCGGGCGACGATGCGGTGATCGCCGTGCCGATCTTCCCCAATGCAAAGTCTGCACTGCAAGCGGTCGGCGCAAACATCCGCGAGGTCCGCTTGCGCTTCGAAAACGGCTACCGGCTGGACGAGGCTGAACTGCGCGCCACGCTGACGCCGGGCACCAAGCTGGTCAGCCTGGCCTCGCCGCAAAACCCCTCCGGCGTTGCCATGAGCGAGAGCGAAGTGAAGGCCGTGCTGGCGGCGATCGACGACATCTGCCCCGGCGCCGTGCTGCTGTTGGATGAGACCTACCGCGAGGCCGTCTATGGCAATGCCCCGCCGGCCGCCAGCGCGGTTGGTCTGCATGAGCGCATCGTCAGCTGCGGATCGCTCTCCAAGTGCCACGGCGCGCCGGGCCTGCGGACAGGCTGGGCCATCACGCTGCATGAAGGCCTGCGCCGCCAGCTGATGCTGGGCAAGTTCAATACCATCATCTGCAACTCCGTGGTCGATGACGCGTTGGCCATTCGTGTGCTGCAGCAGCAGGCGGAGATCGTGGGTGCACGGCGCCCGCATCTTCAGGCGGGCTTTGAGAGAACCCGGCAGTTCGTCGCTGACCACAGCACGCTTGTAGACTGGGTGGCCCCGGACGCCGGCGCGCTGTGTTGCCTGCGCCTCAACCCCGCCCGCTTCGATGATGCGGCAGTTGACGCCTTCTATGCCGAGCTCAGAACCCGCGACGTGCGCGTGGGCAACGGCACGTGGTTCGGCGAGCACGCCAGCGTCTTCCGGCTTGGCTTCGGTCTCTTGTCCATGGCCGATTTCGAAGAGGCGCTGAGCCGTCTGTCAGATGCTCTGCACGCGGCCTCAAGCAGAACCGGTCACTCAGTCCCCCTAGAGAAAGCTGTAGGCGTCCACGTCCACGGCTAGCCGCACGCTGCCCTTCGGCTTCACCCCGTCCAGCCAGGCGGCGAGGAACGCCTGGATGTTTACATCCCGCTGGCTCTTGACCAGAAAGCGCACCCGGTGGCGTCCGCGCACCATGGCGAGCGGGGCAGGGGCCGGGCCCAGAACGCGCACCCCTTCAGCGGGCGGTGCGCGCATGGCGAGCTCCCGGGCAAACCGCTCCGCGTCAGCCATGCTGGCAGCAGAGATGATGAGCCCGGTCAGCCGGCCGTAAGGGGGAAGGTCCATGCGCTCGCGCAGGTGCTTTTCATGGGCCAGATACCCGTCCCGGTCACCCGCCACCAGAGCCTGCATCAGGTTGTGCTCTGGCATATGGGTCTGCACGATCGCGCGTCCCGGCTTTTCGCCCCGTCCGGCCCGGCCCGACACTTGCGCCAGGAGCTGCCAGGTGCGTTCACCGGCGCGCGGGTCGCCGTTTTCCAAGCCGATATCTGCGTCCACTACGCCCGCGAGCGTGAGCTGTGGACCCGGCCGACGCGCGCGCGCAGGAGTTCGG
>JBCDIP010000318.1:0-4736 GCA_038748855.1 Pseudomonadota bacterium | reverse complement strand
TGCTGTCATCGCGATCTCGCAACAGGGTGAAGCCATTGAACGCGTCCGCCAAGCCAGAGGCCTGAACCGCCTGCCAAGCAGCAGCATCCCCCGTGGGCCAGGCGGGACACGCAAACAACGGCTCGGTCTCAACATCCGTCCAGTCCCCTCGGCCCCAGCGGATGGCGAGGTCCACCCCATCAGCTTCCTCTGTCAAAAGATCGATCATAGGCTGGATGCGCAGGCGGATCTCCGGATGCATCCGCATGAACTCCATCAGGCGCGGCGACAGCCAGCGTGAGGCGAAGTAGGTGGTGACGCCGATGGTCAGTATCCGGTCGTCAGCCCGGCGGATGTCTTCAATCTTGCGTTCGATATCTTTCAACGCCGCCTCAGTGGACGCCAGGAAGGTCGTTCCCTGGCCGGTGAGGCGGGTGCCGCGCGCGAGCCTTTCAAACAGGGAAAATCCCAACTCGCTTTCCAGCTGTTTGATTTGGTAGCTCACCGCCCCCTTGGTCAGCCCCAACTCATCAGCAGCCGCTGAAAAGCTCCCCAAGCGGGCGATGGCCTCAAAAACCGGCAGTCTGTCGAAGGATCTGAAACGCATTTCGATAGGATAAATTTTTTAAACGATAGTGCAAATCTTTTGCATTTTCAATCTCTCAAAATGAGGGAAAATAAGCGTTGAACGTAGGTTAAGAGATCAGACAGATTGCACGCTAAGAGCACAAGAGAGCCGCATGGGAGCACCCCGTCCGCACCGCACCGCCGCCCAGCGCGCCAGGGTCGGCGCCTGCGAGCCGAAGCGCGTGCAAGCCAGCCGGCGGTTCATCTCAGCCCGAAACGTCAAATCCCCATCTACGAATTGCTGGACCCAGAAGCATTGCGCTTGCTAGAAGAACACGCCGACTGGATCATGCATACGGTCGGCATTGATTTCCGCGGCGATACCGTCGCCCTAGACCTCTTCGCCAAGGCCGGTGCGCGAGTGGAAGGCGAGCGCGTGTTCTTTGAGCCGGGTCACTTACGCAGCCTGTGCTCCACAGCACCGGCACGCTTTAAACTCCATGCCCGTGATCCCCTCAGAACCATTGAGCTGGGCGGCGACACGATCGTGCTCATGCCAGGATATGGCTCGCCTTTCGTCACGGATCTCGATCAAGGCCGGCGCTATGCCACCCTGGAGGACTTCCAAAACTTCGTGAAGCTGGCCTATGTGACGCCGTGGCTCACCCATTCGGGCGGCACAGTTTGCGAACCAACAGACGTTCCGGTCAACAAGCGCCACCTGGATATGGTCTACAGCCATCTGCGGCTGTCCACCAAGCCATTCATGGGCTCCGTCACAGCGCCGGACAGGGCTGAGGACAGCCTCAACATGAGCCGTCTGGTGTTCGGCGAAGCGTTCATGGAAGAGAACGCAGTGATGCAGGCGAACATCAACGTGAACTCGCCGCTCGTCTACGACCACACCATGTCGGCGGCCTTGAGGATCTACGCTGAAGCCAATCAATGCGTTTGCGTCTCCCCGGCCATTTTCGGCGGCGCCATGGGCCCTGTCTCGCCTGCTGCGATGGCGGCCCAAACCCTTGCGGAGGCCATGGTGGGCATTGCGCTCGCCCAATTGGTACGGCCCGGTTGCCCCGTGGTGCTCGGCAGCTTTCATTCCACCATGAGCTTGAAGTCCGGCGCCCTCACCTTTGGCACGCCTGAGGCCGGTCTCGTGACAATGGCTCTCTCGCAACTGGGACGGCGCCTCGGGGTTCCCGTGCGCTCCGGCGGCGGCCAGATCACGGCATCCAATGCGCCGGACGGCCAAGCCATGCAGGACAGCAGCAACGCCATGTGGTCCACCCTCCTCACCGGCGCCCACCAAGTCTGGCATGCGGCCGGCTGGTTGGAGGGCGGGCTCACCATGTCCTATGAGAAGTTCATCCTGGATGCGGACAATTGCGGCGCCATGCTGAAGCTCATGCACGGCATGGAGGTGAGCACGGAAACCTTGGCGCGCGACGCGTATGGCGAGATTGAGCCGGGCGAGAACTTCCTCTCCACAGGCCACACCATGCGCCACTTCGCATCAGCCAACTTCGAGCCCCAGGTGCCCGAAGCCGGCCCGTACGAGACCTGGGCGGAGAACGGCGGCCAGACAGCGGCGGAACGTGCCACGCAGCGCTGGAAGGCACTTCTGGCCTCCTATGAGGCGCCCCCGATAGACGAGGGCGTCGATGAAGCCCTGAGAGAGTTTGTGGCGCGCCGCAAGGCGGCCCTCGCAGATGAATGGTATTAGAACAGCTTGGAGACCAAAATGACCGAAGAACTCAGCCGCACGTCCGCACTCGCCTCGCGCCACACCGCGCTCGGATCCGGCTTGGAAGACTGGAACGGGATGGGCACGGCCTGGACCTATTCAACCGACCCCAATGACGAGCACGACGCGGTGCGCGAGAAGGCCGGCATGTTCGACATGTCGCCGCTGAAGAAGGTCTTCGTGCGCGGGGCGGATGCCATGGCGGTGCTCAACCATCTCACCACCCGCCAGATGGAGCGCATTGCCCCTGGCCAGGCGGCGTACCTGTCCGTCCTTACCGACAACGGCACGATGGCCGACGATGCCATCGTCTCCAACAATGGGGGTGATGAGTGGATGATCGTGCACGGATCAGGGGACACTATGGGCCTACTGGAAGCCTCATCAGAGGGCAAATCGGTCACGCTGGAGTTCACAGATGAGCTGCATGATATCTCCGTTCAGGGCCCTCAGGCCCTTACTCTGATGAACGCCCACTGCGGCGCTGACCTTGCTCCAATGCGCTACTTCCACCACGCCAATACGACCCTGTTTGGACACCCGTGCCGCATCTCGCGCACAGGTTACTCCGGGGAAAGGGGCTACGAAGTGTTCGCCGATGCCGGCGTGGTGGGCGAGATCTGGGACGGCCTTGTGGAGGCCGGCGTCATGCCCTGTTCCTTCACGGCCCTCGATAAGGTGCGCATTGAGGCGGGGCTGTTGTTCTATGGCTACGACATGACCACCGACCACACGCCTTGGGAAGTGGGCCTTGGCTTCACGATCAACCGCAACAAGACAGGCTACCGCGGCCATGAGGCGCTGATGGCTGCCAGCGGCAACGAGAAGATCAAGAACGTTTGCCTGGTGATCGACCACGACGACATGGTGCACGGTGAAGAGACCCTGCTGCTGGATGGCGCTGAAGTCGGGACCGTGAACAGCCCCTGCTACTCCCACCGTTTGGGCAAATCTCTGGCGCTCGCCCATGTGACGCCCGCCGCCTCAGCTGTGGGCACAATGCTTCAAGTATCCGGCGGCGACATAGAGACCTCAGCCAACGTTGTGGCTATGCCGATATACGATCCGCAGAAAGCCAAGACCCACGCTTGAAATCTCTACGCCGGGCGTTATCGTGCCTCTCCCCCTAACCCGGTGAGAGGCTCAAACGATGGTGAAAAAGCGTAGCTGGATTGCTTTGCAGGCACAGCGCGACGAATGGCTGAGCAAGGTGCAAGAACCCATCGTCGACCCGGACCGGGAGATCGTCGACCCGCATCACCACCTTTGGGATCGGGAGAACGCTCTTTACGAGCTGGACCATTTCTGGGCCGACACAGAAACCGGCCACAAGATCGTACAAACAGTGTTTGTGGAGTGCGGCGAAAGCTATCGCACCAAGGGCCCCGACCATCTCCGTCCTGTGGGGGAAACCGAATATGTGGCCGCCATGGCCAAGGCCTCCGCAGCCGATCCTGCACGTGCCACCATCGCCGGCATTGTATCCCATGCAGATCTGAGAAGCGATCAGCTGGATGAGGTGCTGGACGCCCATGAGGACGCCGGACGCGGCCTCTTCTGCGGCATCCGGCAATCGGGCGCTTACGAGACCGATGAGGACATTCTCACAATTCGCCCGCGCGGTGTGCACGGGCTCTATGCCGATCCTGCCTTCCGCCGCGGCTTGGCAAAGCTGGGCGAGCGCGGCCTGACCTATGACACCTGGCATTTCCATCACCAAATCGCAGACTTCCGCGCCTTGGCCGAAGCGGTTCCTGGAACCACTTTAGTGATGGACCACTTTGGAACGCCCCTGGGCGTCGGACCATATGCAGGCAAGCGCCAGGAGATCTTTGCGAAATGGAAGGATGATATTGCTGCGGTGGCCGCATGTCCCAACGTGATCGCCAAGCTGGGCGGCATGGCCATGCCAGACAATGGCTTCGGCTGGCACGAGCGCGATCTGCCGCCCACCTCTGATGAATTCGTGGAGGCCCAGGCGCCTTGGTATCACCACACCATTGAGTGCTTCGGGCCGGAGCGCTGCATGTTTGAGAGCAACTTCCCGGTGGACCGGGCCTCCATCAGCTATCCGGTCTTATGGAACGGCCTGAAGAAGATCGCCGCCTCCTACAGCGAAGAAGCACAGGAGGCTATGTTGTCAGACACTGCCCGGCGCGTTTACCGCCTTGCGTGAGCGCTCAATGTGCCCACTTGGCGCCCTATTCAGCGGTAAATAATGCGTTAACGCTCCAGCGCTAGGATCGCCGAAATTTGCCGACGCCTGTTCGTCATCCTCTAAAGGGTGCAGCCCATGAAGCCCGCATTTGCTCTCCGTTCACTCCTGGCCCTTGTTGCAGCCACAACCTTACGCGCCTGTAAAACCGGCCCCACCATAGATGATGGCGGCTCGAGCTTCCGCACCGCGTCCTACAGCAAGCCCCACTTCGGCTCCCTGGGTGCGCGC
>JBCDIP010000317.1:0-4761 GCA_038748855.1 Pseudomonadota bacterium | reverse complement strand
TTGAAACGGCTATCGATGTTTCAGTGCCGCGCAGCGAACGGCGCGGCTGTCTGGTCTGTAACGCGATGGTGGAGCTCGCCCCGTCTGATCCTGAGGTGGCGCAACTGACGGCGGCCATGAGCAAAAAGTTGCAAGATGCGTTTGCCGGAGCCCTTGGAGCCGATGGAGACGCCCCTGCCCCTTCGCAACAGGCGATCGCCATCACAAATCTTTATTTTGGCGCACAGGCCATGAGCAAGACCGGCCAGAAGCCGCCTGACTGGAACGCGCTTTTGGGCGCCATCATTGCCACAGACTGATGCATAGCGAAGGGCAAGACGCCGGTGCGGCGCCCTGCCCTTGCCTCACGAGGATGAGATCTGCGCGAGATTAGTTGATACCGAGCAGCTGCTTGGCTTGTTGCAAGGTTGCCGCGGCCTGATCGGTTTGACCGGCATCGTTCTGGGCTTTCGCCACCGCGGTCAGTTCCATGACCTTGGCCTTGTCCGCATCAGAGATTTGTGCGGCTTGGGCCGTGTCCTGGATCATCTTGGCATCTTGTTCGAAGCTGCCTGCCAAAGCCGGGCCTGCCAGAAATGCAAGGGCTGCGGCAGCAATGAAAGTCTTCTTCATCATCAGGTCTACTCCTCTTGTGGTTCTCGATAGAACCGCCCCGGTGTGGAGCGATCCAGAGCCCACAACCTAAGCGCCACATTGGGCGCCCGCGCGCCGGGATGAGGGCGAGGCAGGGGTATCTTTGTGATCTATTGTGCCCACTCTTCAGAAGGCGGTTGAAGCCCCGTTTCCAGGGCTTTTGCGGCAAAGACTAAATCTCGCCCTTGGGGTCCCATTTGAACAGTTTTGCCGCAATTACAGCGCCCACAATGCCCCAGGCCAGCATGATGGCAAGCCGCGGCAGGGCCACATACGTCTCTTCTGCCCCCGACCAGACAAAGCCGCTGCCGGCCATATCGGAGCGGAAGGCATGGCCGAACGCGAGCGAGAAATGCTTTAAGGGAAATGTGTCGGCGATCCACGTCACCCACACCGGCACATCGCGGAACGGACGGATGAAGACGTCCGACAAAAAGGCCAACGGCAGCACCGTCGCGCTGGTGACCGCCTGCACGGTATCGGAGGTGTGGCAGATGGCGCACACCATCATGCCGAGCCCGGCAAAGCTCAAGCATCCCAGAAAAAGACTGATAAGCGCCATCGGGAGCTTTTCAGGATAAACCGCAACGCCGAAGAAGAGATTGCCCACCACCATCACCAAAATCACAGCCATGATGGCGATCACCGTGACCGCCAGGATGCGGGCCCAGATATAGATGGCGGGTTTCAGCGGCGTGCCGCGAATGCGCTTCAGAACACCCTGGTCGCGCGAGGTGGCCGTGGAGATGGCAAGATAGGTGTAGCAGGCCATCACCGCCCCGAAGACGGCCAGCGCCGGTGCATAGAACTGGGCGGTGGTCACTTCGGTTTCCGGAATCAGCTCGTTGCCGAACAAGATCACGAACACCAGGAACATGATGAGCGGCATGGCCACCACAAAAAAGACAGCCGCCGGGCGGCGCAGGAACAAGGTGAGCTGATGCTGGGTCTGGCGCAAAAGCAACATGGGCGTCAGGCCTCCACCGGCTTGGCCGCGCGCGCTTGGCCCCTGCGGCCGCGGGTCAGGTTCAAATAAATCTCTTCCAGGCTCGGCTGGGTGACGTTCAAATGGGGCAACTCGAACTGTTCCTTGAAAGACCAATTGGTGAGATCTGCGAGAAACGGAGTGGGGTTGGGCACCTCGAAGATCACCCAGCCGCGCTCCTGGTGGATGATGGAGCGCAAGGCCGCCGGGAAGCTCTCTGGCAAAGCGCGTTCACCCAAATAGAAGCGCACCTCTGTGTAGCCGCCATGCTGGTCGCGCAGGGCCTGCGGGGTACCTTCGGCTTTAATCTGACCGGCCACCAAAACCGCAATCCGGTGTGCCAGAGCTTCCACCTCATCCATATAGTGTGATGACAGCAGAATAGTCTTGCCCATGGCGTTGAGCTCCAGCACCAGGCTCCAGATGTTGCGCCGGGCGTCCGGGTCAAGGCCCGTGGTGGGTTCATCCAGGAACACCAGATCAGGGTTGCCGATCAGCCCCAAGCCGATTTCCAGGCGCCGTTGCTGTCCGCCCGACAGGGCCTTCACACGGGTGTCGCGCGCAAAGGAGAGATCCACAAGATCAAGCACCTCATCCACCCCGTGGGGCGCGGGATAAAAGCTGCGGAAATTCGCAACCGTCTCAGCCACCGTCAGTTCCGGCTCCAGCGCCGTGCTTTGCAGCACAATGCCGATTTTGGCCCTCAGGCCTGAGCCCTCGTCACCGGGATCTGCCCCCAAAACCTCAACAGTGCCGCCGTCGCGCTTGCGGTAGCCCTCCAGGATCTCGATGGTTGTGGTCTTGCCCGCGCCGTTTGGGCCCAGCAAGGCATAGGTCTCCCCGGCTTGCACCTGGAACGTGATCCCTGCAACGGCAGGCGTTCCCGCATAGCTCTTTTTGAGATTTTCAACACGAATCGGCATCATGTGGGCCATCATATTCCGTGAATTTTCATAAACGCCCCTCATCCGCCGGCTTTAATTGTCCGTATACCGCTGGGGTTAACCACAAAGGCAAGAGCATAATGGGAGGGCGTTTTGAATGAGACATAGTCGACAGCACTGATATAGAATGACATTTTGGCGACACTCTAGGAAAAACTTGCCTAGAAGTGGAGAAAGTGGGGTTGCCGCTCTTTGCGCAGTGCAAAACCTAGGTTAAATACCGCTCAGGGTGCGGCCCAATGGGGTATGATTCGCCGCGGGACATCAGCTGGCAACAGCATAGGGACCTGTGCGCTGAGTATGGCAGGGTAGGCATAGTTTAGTTCACATGCAGAAGAACAAGAAAAAGATCGTCATCGTTGGGGCGGGGCCTGGTGGGTTAGCCATTTCGATGCTTCTGGCCAATTGCGGCCTTGACGTCACGGTGCTGGAAAAGCGCGGCCAAGTGGGCGGGCGTACAGGCCAGATTAAGCAAGACGGCTTTACGTTCGATATTGGCCCCACCTTCTTCCTCTATCCTCCCGTGATTGAGAACATTTTCGAGCGCTGCGGCTTCGACTTCTGGTCTGAGATCCCGATGAAGAAGCTCGATCCCATGTACCGGCTGGTGTTTGAAAACCGCGGGCATTTGGACGCAAAGGCCAACATCGGCGCGATGATGGAAGAAATCGCCCGGATTGCGCCGAAAGATGCCCCTGCCCTGCAGCGCTATATGGATGAAAACCGCCAGAAACTGGCGCACTTCAAGCCAGTTTTGGAAAGCCCATTCCAAAGCGTAATGGACTTTGTGAAACCTGAAGTGATGAAATCGGTGTTCATGCTGCGCCCGCAGCTGTCCATCGATGGAGACCTGAAGCGCTATTTCGCGGACGACCGCGTCCGCCAGGCCTTCTCGTTCCAGGCCAAATATCTGGGCATGTCGCCGTTCAACTGCCCCAGCCTGTTCACCATTCTGGCGTTCCTGGAATATGAGTATGGCGTCTATCACCCCATTGGTGGCTGTGGCGCGGTGATGAGCAAGATGGCTGAACTGGCCACCCGCATGGGCGTCAAGATCAAGCTGTCTGAAGGCGTGGAGAGCATTGACTTTGACGGTCGTCGCGCCCGCTCGGCAATCACCGCCAAGGCGCGCTATGAATGCGATGCTATGGTGATCAATGCGGACTTTGCCCAGACCATGAAAAATCTGGTGCCCAATCGCATCCGCAAGCGCTGGACCGACAAGTCCCTCGCCAAGAAAAAGTACTCTTGCTCCACCTACATGATGTATCTGGGCATCAAGGGTCGCTACGACGACCTGCCCCACCACACGATCTTCCTGTCGGAAGATCTGCACGGCAATATTGACCAGATCCAACATCGCAAGGTTCTGCCAGAGAATCCGTCCTTCTATGTGCAGAACGCGTCCATCAACGATTCCACCTTGGCGCCCAACGGCATGAGCACGCTTTACGTGCTGGTCCCTGTGGCTAACCTTGAGGGCGAAACGGAGTGGAACGCTGAACAGGAAGCTGCTTTCCGGGAGTTTGCCCTGAAACGGCTGGAGGCCATCGGCCTTACAGATCTGCGCGAGCGCATTGTGACCGAGAAGATCATGACGCCGCAGAGCTGGCACGATGAGTTGGATGTCTACAACGGCGCCACGTTCAACCTCAGCCACACATTGACGCAAATGCTCACCTTCCGCCCTCACAACCGGTTTGAGGACCTCGACGGGGTCTATCTGGTGGGCGGCGGCACACATCCGGGCAGCGGACTGCCGGTGATCTTTGAGAGCGCACGCATTTCGGCAGATCTGATGGCGCAGGATCTAGGGGTCAGCCTGGACCCGGTTGAGCGCGAAGAGGAAGTTACTGCGGCCAGCGATTTAGCGCTGGAGCGGGCGTCTTAGGCGGAACCTCAACAAAGCTGCTTCCATCTTCTCTCATTCACCGTATGATCGGCGCCTCGCCGCAACGGATAAGCGTTTGAGTTCATGGCCAGCCCAAGCAGAGACGAAAAACAGAAACGCGCTGCCCAAGAGGCGATGGAGCTGCTCAATCCGACAATTTGCCGGATCTTTGAGCGTTATCTGAATCGCTATTTCAAAAAGAACTTCCATGGATTGCGCGTGGCCCGCGACGGCGAGGCCCCGGTGATTGAGACCGATCATGGCCTGGTGGTCTACTGCAACCACGCATCCTGGTGGGATCCTCTGGT
>JBCDIP010000316.1:0-4792 GCA_038748855.1 Pseudomonadota bacterium | reverse complement strand
CGTGGGTGATTTCGTTCAAGTCGGACGTTATTATGGGGACGCCCTATTTGGATTCTTCGGTCAATATTTTGGACAGCCTGTCCATCCATGACTGCTTTGTGCGGTCAGACGATTGAAACACCCTGGGCAACATTCACCGGCGGGCATTATCGCGCGGCGTTGAGGCGGCGGTCTATATTGAGGAGATGTTCGCCACCGGCCACGATGAGGCCAACCGGGCGGTGTTTGCCGAATATGATCCGGACAATGCCAAGGTTGTGGGGATTGCGCTGAGAGCGGACAAGAAGATCGCCGACAAGATCACCAAGGGCGCCAAGCTGCATCAGTAGCTGCGTGCAAATTTCCGGGATGACGGAGAGGGAAAAAGGGCGGCAACAGAACCCCGCGCCCTACCGTTCCGTCAGCTTCAGCTCAATGCGCCGGTTCTTCGCCTTGGCCTCTGCCGTGGTGGCCGGGTCGATCGGCTGGAACTCGCCAAACCCCGCCGCCACCAGCCTGGAGGGCGGCACGCCGCGCTGGATGAGACGCTCGACCACCGCAATGGCGCGGGCGGACGAGAGCTCCCAGTTGGACTGGAAGCGGGCAGCCGGATTGGTGATGGGATCAATATCCGTATGACCGTCCACCCGCAGCACCCAGTTGATGTCGGTGGGGATTTGCGAGCCCACCTCCAGAAGCGCCAGCGCCAGCTTCTCAAGCTCCGCAGAGCCCTGAATGTTGATCTCCGCAGAGCCCTGGGGAAACAGAACCTCTGACTGGAACACAAAGCGGTCGCCCACGACGCGAATATCGCTGCGCTGGCTCAAAATCGTGCGCAAGCGCCCAAAGAACTCGGAGCGATACCGCGCCAGCTCCTGCACCCGCTGGGCCAGGGCCGCATTGAGCCGGCGGCCCAGATCCACGATGCGCGTCTTGGCCTCCGCATCCCGGGCTTCCGCTGCGCCCAAGGCTTCGTTGAGACTGGCCATCTGCCGGCGCAGGGCGGCGATCTGCTGGTTCAACAGCTCAACCCGCGCCAAGGCCTGGGCGGAGAGTTTCTTCTCCCCGTCAATCTCCGACTGAAGCTGAATGGTGGCGTCGCTTGCAGATTTGGATTTCTTCGATTCTGCCTCCAGGAGCCCCAACAGGCGCAAATTGTCAGATCTGGTGGCGTTCAGCTTGTCGGTGAGGGAGGCGAGCGCGCTTTCCGAGTTCTGCCCGGCCGTCTTCTCCAGCGCCAAAAGTTCGGTGAGTTCGGAGATCTGCGATTTCAGCCGGTTCAGCACCGAGCCCTGGCCCGTTATCTCCCGTGCCAGCATGAACTGCGCCAGCATGAAGATGGAGAGCAGAAAGATGATCACCAGCAGGAGCGTGGCCATGGCATCCACAAACCCCGGCCAGTAAAAGGCGGTATCAGGACGCGTTCTGCGGCGGGAGAGGGCCATGGCGGTTTACTTAGAGGTTCCCGTTGTTAGCTCGCTGATTTCTTTTCCGCGTTCTGAGCAGCAGCATCTTCGTCCGTTTCCGGCGATACAGAGCCCGCCAGACGGTTCAACACGGAGTGGATCTCTTTTTGCTGATCGGCCTGGCTCTGGGCCCAGTCGCGCACGATCTTCTGCTCCTCGCGCATCTGCTGTACCAGGCCTTCAACGGCGCTGGCCAGGACCTCAACGGGCTGCTCCTCATTGGCTGCCCGTGCCGCCGGCTCATAGTCGGGATTTTCCTCAATCAGCGCATCGTCCAGCACTTCGCTCACATGATCGAGCCGGTCCTGGATGTCTCTCAGATCGAGCTTCAGGTAGCTGGGCACGCTCATGTCGGTGCCATCGCGCAGCTCGATGTCCGTTACCGACGAGAGCCAGTCTTCAAGGTCATTGTAAAACCGGTTCTGCGCCTGGCCGGCTTGCAGTTCCAGGAAGCCCAAAATCAGCGAGCCTGCCAGCCCGAAGAGGGAGGAGGAGAACGCCGTGCCCATGCCCACAAGCGGAGCTTCGAGGCCGGCTTTCAGATCTTCAAACACCACCCCGGATTCGCTCGCGGTTACGTCCAGGGAGCGGATGGTGGTCGACACCGCACTCACCGTATCCAGCAGGCCCCAGAAGGTGCCGAGCAGGCCCAGGAAGATCAAAAGTCCGATCAGGTAGCGCACCAGATCGCGCGATTCATCCAGCCTTGAGGCCAAAGAATCCAAGAGCGAGCGCAATGAGGCGGGCGAGAGCACCATGCGGCCCTGCTTGCCCCCCAGAATAGAGGCCATGGGCGCCAGCAACACCGGTTGGTGTTTCACCTCGTCACCGGATTCGGCCACCTGGAAACTGTTCACCCAATGCACTTCGGGGAAGAGGCGCCAGACCTGACGGAAGGCATAAACCAAGCCCGCCAGAAGCACACCCACAATGAGGCCGTTCAGACCGGGGTTGGCTAGAAACGCCCGCTGCACCTGTGGATAGAGGATTGCCGCGGTAAAACCGGTCAAGATCAGGAAGATCGTCATGCGCAGAATGTAGACGCGCGGTGGCGAGAGCTTCTTATAGGGGTTATCCCGGGCCATGGGCTATGCTGAGCCTCCTCGTCTGACCGAAACTAATCAATCAGCGCCGAATCACCAAAGCAATAATGAAGCTGTGGACACAGCTCAACTGCCGGCAGCCTTCAACTCTTGTTGCATGGCCCGAACGATATCGTCATTTCCGGCCAAAATGTTGCCGGTGACGAGGGGGTCTGGTTTGCCGTCAATGTCGGCCACCATGCCGCCGGCCTCGCGCACGAGCAGGATGCCGGCCGCTGTGTCCCAGGGCTGCAGACCGCGCTCCCACAAGCCGTCAAACCGGCCAGCGGCGAGCCACGCCAGGTCAAGCGCGGCCGATCCGGTGCGCCGGACGCCGGAGACCCGCACCTGAAGGCGCGCCAGCTCTTTCAAGAAGAGGTCATGGCCACCACGGTTGCTGTGCGGAATGCCGCAGGTGAGCACCGCATCGGACAAATCCCGGCGCGCAGCCACGCGCAAACGCCGGTCGTTGAGGTAAGCCCCCGCGCCGCGTTCTGCCACAAAGAGCTCATCGGAAATCGGGTTGAAGATCACGCCGGCCACCAGCACACCGTCGCGCTCCAGCGCCACGGAGACGCAGAATATGGGGATGCCATGGATGAAGTTTGTGGTGCCGTCGATCGGGTCAATGATCCAGCGGTGGGTCTTGTCGCGGCCGTCCACCACGCCGGTTTCTTCCGTTAAGAAGCAATAGCCCGGGCGCACATGTTCCAGCTCTTGCAGCAGGATCTTCTCCACCCGCCGGTCAGCCGCGGTGACGAAATCTCCCGGCCCCTTTTTGGAGACCTGAAGATTTTCCACTTCGCCGAAGTCTCGGGCGAGGCCGCGCGTGGATTTGCGCACGGCGGTCACCATAACATTGAGCAGGGCTGAGCGAGCCATAGGAGGTGTTTCCGGTTTAAGGGTTCTAGTCGGCGCGTTTCACGTAGGAGCCGTCTTCGGTCGCCACCACGATGTTCTCACCAACAGTGACGAAGGGCGGCACCATGGTGCGCGTGCCGTTGCTCAACATGGCCGGCTTGTAGGACGACGAGGCGGTTTGGCCTTTGATGGTGGGCTCGGTCTCGGTGACTTCCAAGGTGACCTGATCGGGCAGGGAGACGGAAATCGGCTTGCCTTCATAGCTCTCGATGTTCACTTCCATGCCCTCCTGCAGGAAGGCGGCCCGCTCGCCCACAAAGTCGCGCTGCAGTTCGATCTGCTCATAGCTCTCCATATCCATGAAGGTGAGCATGTCGCCGCTGTCGAAAAGGTACTGATGTTCGCGCTGCTCAAGCCGCACGCGCTCAACCGTCTCTGAGGAGCGGAAGCGTTCGTTGAGTTTGGAGCCGTTGAAGACGTTCTTCAATTCCACTTGCGCAAAGGCCCCGCCTTTGCCGGGCTTTACATGCTCGGTCTTCACCGCCACCCAGAGGGAATCTTTGTGCTGCAACACATTGCCGGGACCGATCTGATTGCCGTTGATTTTCATGGCTTACCTGATGATTGAAACTGTAACGAAATGGGCGCCGTCAAAGGCAGAGGTGACTGCAGCGGCGATTTGTGGTGCGTTCGTATGTGCGATTGGCTTGAACGTCAAGACACCCGCGCCCGATTGGGTTACTGGGAGTTGGTTTTTAGCTGATTTGCGTCTTTGACGATCTGGGTGCTGCGGCCGGTTGGGGGCCGGATGCCGGTTTTCGTACGCCAATCCAGCGCCAGTTTTTGGGCCCTCTGCAGCTGCTCGCCGGAGAGGCTGCCGGCAAACGCTTCAACCTGCGCATCCGGCATGCCGGCTTCGGTGGCAAGCAAGTGCCAGCGCACGGCCTCGATGGGGTTCTTATCGACGCCCCGCCCGGTCATGAACAGCCGCGCAATGCGGTTCTGGGCCACCACGTCGCCCTTGTTGGCGGCCACGAGAAGCCATTGGGCGCCGATCTTTTCGTCCTTCTGCACGCCGTCGCCCCGGAAGATCATAATGCCATAGTCGCGCGCGGCATCTTTCAGGCCTTTGAGAGCGGCCCTCGAAAGCCACTGCCCAGCCTTCACCAGATCCTTATCCACCCCGCGCCCTTCTGCGTAGAGGATGCCGAGATTGTATTGCGCTTCCGGGAAGTTCTTCTCCGCAGCGGTGGAGAACCACGCGGCGGCCGACTTCCAATCTGGCGTGCCGCCGCCGGCGCCGGCGAAGATCAGGCCAATATTGTGGGCCGCGGGCACATGGCCCTTTTCGGCCGCCTTGGTGAAGAGCTCTTTGGCCTTGTTCAGATCAAGCTTGCCGGCACG